>NZ_CALCYR010000123.1 GCF_937906425.1 uncultured Methanobrevibacter sp.
AAAAGAAGAAATAGCAAAAGCAAAACAAGAAACATACACAAAAGCAAAAGAAGAAATAGTAAAAAACCTAATTAAATACGAAATCCCTCTAGAAATAATAGCAACAGCAACAAATATGAGCCTAAATGAAATAGAAGCGATTTCTGAAAAAACATTATAAATAAGAATCCTAAATGGAATCTTATTTATAAAAAATTAATTTTTAAAATTTATCCAAACACATTCCATCAACTACTTTTATCTCACCCTTACATTTCGGACACTTATTTTTGGATAAGACATATTTTTCAATTTCCCATTGCAGTTTGGACAAGTGTAGCTCTTATTTGAATGGAAATTTCTTGAAAAATCCACAATGTAAAAGTCATCCCTTAAATCATCGGCCTTCATAAAAGGCTTTAAATATTCATTTGAAAATTGTTTATCATTTACCAATTCACTTATTTTATCCAAAGCGGAATCATCATTGAAAGGCTTTCTTATAGTGGATATAAGAACCAGCTTGATTTTTTTATCACAACTTGGACAATAGCTTTCCACAAGGTCTCCTGAAATCTTTGAATCAATATCAAGATCCATGGTTGTACTGAGCAGAATATATTCCTCAATCTTATCGTCATCATTTAGGCAAAAAAGCAGAGGCCCCTGATCTTTCCATCTAAATCCACAATCTTCACATTCAAAATAGTCTATTGATGGCATTAAAACACCTTCCCCATTAATAATTTAAAAAATTGAACAATGAAAAAATTTATAAAAATAGTTTGTTTAATTAAATATAAATAGTTTGTTAAAATACGAAATATATAATGAGCCCTAAAACTATTGCTTGAGTGAAAATTATAAAAAAAGACTTTTTTAAAGAAAATAAAAAAATAAGAAAAGTTTTAAGATTTGTCGATTTGAGATTTTATTGATTTGATTTGAGCTAATATTTAAAAAAAACTTTTCTTAAAAGAAATAAATTAAAACAAATAATAAAGAAATAAAGAAAAATAAGTAGCTTAAAGCTACTTAAATCAAAACACTAATTAAAAACTTAGAGGTCTTCTGGTTTGCAGATTAAATCTACTTTACAACCAGTGTTTCCTTCTTTCATGTGAGGAGTTCTTAATACAGTGTCGTTGGATTTTTCAATATCTCTTGCTTCTTGTGCTAATTTAGCAGCACATGCAGCCATTTCGTGAGCAGCAGCTACTAATGGGATGAAGTTTTCGAAACCTTTGGTCATGAAACAACCTTTCATGTCTAAGTTTGCGACAGCTCCAGCCATTTCGTATGCAGCAATAGCTTTTGCTTTTGCGTATGGGTTTGCAAATTGTGCAGCTTCAACAGCTTTTTCAGCAGTAATAATGAGTTTAGGTAATTCAATTTCTTCTCCAGCATCTGCAGCAGCAATTACACCATCGAGAGTGTTTTGTACTAATCTTAAAGCACCAGTTTCTGCTAATACTTTTAAGATGTCTGCATTAAAGATAGCCATTTCAGTTGGGTCTAACCATTCTCTTTTTGCACCAATCATAGGGTCAGACATTACAATAATGTAACCTAAACCTTGTTCATCCATTTCATCTTTTTTACCTTTACCAGGTGCGTCACCAATGATAATAGCAGGAATATCTTTTTCAGATAATAATTCTCTTGCTTTAGCAGGACCAGGTGCTCCTGGGTTTGGGCTAATGAAAATACAGAAGTCAGGTTCGAATTGGTCGAGTTTAGGTACGACGTCTTCAACTTGTTCAGGGTTCATTTTAGCTCCAGATCCAAATACTCTTACATCGATGTTTGGTCTGTCTGCTCTTTCGTCTAATAATAAATCTAATACTGGTGAAGTACCAATATTACCACTTTTTACAATACCAATTTTAACAACCATAATATCACAATTATATGTATAGTTTTTAGTTATTAAATAGTTTAATTTTAAAATTAAATCAAAAGATTTATATATTAGAAAAAAATTTTAAAGAATAATAAAATAGTTGAATAAAAGTAATAAAAAATAGCTTGAAAAATGGCTAAAAAGCCATTGTTTTAGGGAATTTTTAAAAAAATCCTATTTTGTTGGAAAAGATTAAAACAATTTTTGAAAAAAGAATTTTAAAAGTACTTATAAGATATTAGAAAGATTTGGAAATAATTTCATAGAGAAAATAGGATAGAAAATCATTCCTCCAGATAATTGTCAATCTTATATCCAAATATCCTATTATAAAATTGAATTATAAAACCAACAGCAATAGCTGCAAAGACTGTTCCTTCACGAACTCCAGCCAATCTATGCAAGAAGAGATAGGCAAAAACAATACCCATAATCACCATGGATAAATCGAAAAAGGGTTTCACCTTACCAAAATCCTTATTTAAAACTTCAGAGATAGCTTGAACACAACCATCACCAGGAAGCATGGTAATATCGGATTTTACTTCAATATTTAAACCGAATGCCAAAACAAAAGCTCCTAAAATGCATATTAACCATTGCTCCAAATAATTGCTTGGGACCATGGATGAAAGAATCCATAAATTAAAGTCTGTCATGTATCCAAATAGAATGCAGACAAAGATTTGGGAAATCTGCTTTAGTTTAATTTCCTTTAAAAGAGCCATTTGGAACAAAACAAGAAATACATTAAAAATAATGGTGAATTCCCCTACACTTAGCGGAAATGCCAGGGAAAGAACATATGGCACACAGGATATTGGAGAAGTTCCTAAATCAGACTTGATTGAAAAAGAGATACCTAATGACATTAGGCTTACTCCAACAATAAGCAGAACATATCTTATAAGTTTTTTATTCATAATAATTACCTGTATATATTAATATAACTAGAAATTATTATTTAAAACTTATTATTTTTAAAAATAAAAGAAAAATAGGCATTTATATATAAAAAAGAGCTTTTATGAACAAAATATAAAAATATTGAAAAATAAGTGGAAATTGTTTATTGCAAATGAATGGAATTTTAAAATTTCTAAAAAAATGACTTAATTTAAAAAAGAATTTTTAATTTTCATATAAATCTTTTTTCAAGACATCAATCTCCTCAAAATCCAAACCAGAAATCTCAGATATTACCTCAAAAGAAAAACCCATATCCAACATTTTTATAACAAACTCTTCCGTCCTTTCCATCTTACCCTCCAATTTACCATCATTATGAATATCCTCGTCTCTTTGACGAATAAGCCTATCAATCATATTACCATGCACAAATAACCTCTCCAATTGTTTTCTTTTTTCTTCATTCTTTATGTATCTCCTTCCAAAAACATAATTAGTCTTCTTAATGCCAAAAACAAGATCATATCCATAATCATCCTGAATCTCATTCATCAGAGTTAAAACTTCCAATATAACATCATCCAGACTTTTATCTTCTAGGTCCATAAAGGCAATAGTCTTCAAATCTATTATATCTTCCTTATTGAAGCCCTCTTTATTTTTGATTTTTTCTTTAATCCTATTTAAAGTTTTATTTCCGTTTTTATGCTTTAACATATGTACTGGTATAGTAAACCAATCATTATGGTGCCAATTAAAGCTTAAATCCTCTAAATCTGTGTCTTCTGTACAAACAACATATGTAAAATTCTTTTTACCCGCTTGATTTGAATTGGCCGCATATCTCAAATATCGAATCTTATCCTTGGCATTTGGAATCTTACTTTCAAATTCCAAATCAACCAAATTCCCATCAGTGTCAATGAATGCATAATCCATAAAATATGCCTTGCCATCAGAACCTAGGATTTCAGGGCTGACCAGTTTCTCAAACTTGTGTGGAATCTTCAATCCTTCCAAAACGTCATCCACATCAAATCTCATCAGATCTTTCAATTCCTTATCAACGGATTTATCCATATAAAAGACATCCGAAGACTTGTTTTTTTCACTCATATAGCCACCATAATAATTGATGAATATTTTTTTATTTGACCTATAAACTATTTAAATGTTTTTATTTCACTTTTATTGAATTTTACACTTTTATTTTAAAATTTTAATGAAATTAAATTTTTATTAAATGATTTAAAGTTTTTAAATTAATTTAATTTTACTAAAAAAAGTCAATATTATAATTTTTTAGTGATTTAAAAAAAATTGTGAAAAATTTAAAATGAATATAAAAATTAAAAAAAAGAAACTAAAATTTAAAATTACAATAAAAAAAATAAAAAGAATGAAAAAATTAAAAAAAGAAACTAAAATTTAAAATTAAAATTAATATAAAAATAAAAAGAAAATAAAAATTAAAAAAAGAAAGAAAAAAGCTAAAAAAATTTTTAAAACAATAAAAATTAAAAATAATGAAAAAAAAATCAAAAATAGAGTAAAAATTAAAAAAATTAAATTTTATTAAAAATCAAAAAATAGTTTTAAAAATTATCTGAATTCTTTTCTGCTGTTCCAAATCTTTTTAGTAGACGAAAATCCGCTTTTTTTAAATTTGCCTTTCTCAAAACCATTAATTATATCAACCAAATTATCAATGGCCAAATATGCATTTTCAATCAAATCATTTTCATTTGATTCATGATTCAATAGCTCAAATGCCTTTGGAATGTCCTCAATTTCAACGATTGGAATGTCTAAAAGATTTGCCAAATCCACACTTCCATGAGTCTTATGAAATCCGCTGATTTTTAATGAAGGAATCCCAAACACTCCAGCCTCAATCACCATTCCCATCCCTGCAGCAAAAATAAGGCTTGAAGCTGCATTCATGAAACTCAATAAATCAACATACTGTGGAAGAACCTTAAGATTTGGAGATAGGACAAAACCCTTTACAAAGTCTCTGTCAAACCTATAGGGAGCAATCAGAGTCTTTAGATTCAACTCTTCCAAGGATCTTATCAAAGGCTCAACATCACTGTCCTTTAAGTCTCCCCCCAAAACAACCAATACAAAATCCTTTACACCATATTCAGCATAGATTTCATCCCTTTCAATAAGATTGCCATCATCAATATGTTTTTTAACATAGGCCGCCATAGGATACCCTGAAATATTAACTACATTATTTAAGGCATAGCTTCTCTCAATCAAATCCTTATAATCATCTGATGGAACTGTTACAATATTTGCATGGGATATGAATTCAATTGGATTGTAAATGTCCTGTTCTATATGAAGTACAGGAATGGACAATAGATTTGCAGCTAAAATTGCCTTTCTAACATCTCCAGCATTACCTGCAGTTATTAGAAGATCTATATTTTTTCCCCTAAGTGCATTGAAAGCCTTTAATATGTCTCTAAAAATCAGATAAGCTAATTTAGGACCGGAATTCCTCTCTCCACGACGACCTTCCCCAATGGAAAAGACCTGATTACAATAGGGCTTCAGGAATTCACGGGAAGACTCTCCATGATATAGGCCATAAATCTTGTTAATTTTAAAATCAAGATTTCCATCCTTTTCCAATTCCCTTAATCTCTCTATAAGAGGAATAATTGTTTTTGAAGGGGTAATCTCACCTGCAATAGCTATATTCATTGATTTCATTTAAATCCAATCCCAAATGATTATAATAATTTAATTAAACTAAAAATCAAAAATTAATTCTCAAAACCATTAAAAAAACTAAAAAATATAAAAAATCAAAACCCTAATTCTCAAAACCATTATAAAAACTAAAAACTATCAATAAAATAGCAATAATATAAAAAATCCATACGACTACATCAGTAGGACCAGTTTCTATCCAAATAATACTTTGTGCAAGAAGAATTCCATAAATTCCTGCATAAAGTTCCCTTTTATATTTTGCAATTGAATGCAATGTCTTTAATATAAATCCAATCAAAAGCATCTGAACTGACATTCCAACTATTCCAAAATCCATCAATGCAGGACCGAATATTGTTGAAGTGATTGAATGGTTTCTTCCAAGCAATGCAATTCCAACCAAATTTCTTGGATCGATATGTGTAAAAAATCCTGTCAATGTGGAATAGAAAAGTGTGCCTCCGGTTACAAACTGATGCTCGACGGCTCTCTGCAGGACATTCAATGTAAATGCAGCCCGGTATGATAGAAGTTCAAGTGGATTCAAGCTCCAGTTTTGCCAGCTAATAGCCTTTACAGCTATGAATCCTACACCTATTAGAATTGCAATAATTGCAAGAGCCAAAAATATCTGATGCCTTAATTTTATATTTCTTGTATAAAATAAAGTTATGAATATAGATAAGAGGATTGTTATAGGTGTAGTTCTATAACCTGTTAAAGCAAATAAAAGCAAGCCTAAAAATACTAAAAGATAATGGGAATCTCTATTGAATCGTGCAAGGAGTATGTTAATAGATGGAAGGAAAATTATGTAGGACAAAAGCCATAACTTTGTAGCAGCCCTTGCCTTAAGGTTTGCATCGAATAATGGTATTCCTCCCAGAAGGGAAATGTTGACCACCTGGAATAAAATCCCCAATAGAACAAATCCCATAAGTGTTAATTCATTTCTGGAGTATGATCCAAAAAGATTCAATTTTTCAGGAATTTCTGAATTTAATTTTATTTTGTCTTTAAAAGAATTTAGTAAATTTTCATTATCTTTAAGATTATTTGATGAATTTATAGTACCTTCATGAGTATTTGATGAATTTTTATTTTCTTTAAAAGAATTTAATGAAGAGCCATTATTTGGTTTTGGATTTAATTTCCTGTTTACAATAAAATTACTCAAGAATATTCCAAATGCAAAAAACAAAATCCCTAATCCAATATAAAGATATAAAGACATTTTAGGAGCAGGTAATCTATTTGAAAAATACCACATTGGAATAGCTATGACAACAAATAAAAATACCATTATTGCTAAAATAAATGGATGAAAAATGTCTAAAGTTTTATTTGAGTTTAAATTCATAAAATCCCTACTTAAAATATAAAATAAATTTTGTTTTAACTATTATAATAATTATTCTATTAAATTAAGTATGGTTTGGAAAATATTAAGAACTATATTAAAGTTAAAAAAAGTATACAGAGATTGTATAACATAGTTAAGTAATATTTTTTAAAAAAAGCCTACCTTAGGCAACAGCCTAAAATAGGCTTAAACCCACTGAATGGGCCTTATGAAAAATAATTATATTGTTTTAAAAACAATTTTAAATAAATTATTAATTATATAATCCCAATGATTTAAAAATACCTCAAAACTAAGTGATTTAAAAATTAATAGATTATTTCAAACTAATTGATTGAAAGAAACCTCAATCTAAGTGTTTGAAAATTAAAATATTATTCTAAATCAAATGAATCGAAAATACAATTAATTTTAAATCCCCAAATAATTTATGTAAATAAATTATCTTTAAAGCTAATATTCTATAATTATTTTATATTAAAATCCCATAATAGAATCTTAATTTAGATGAAATAATAAATTATAAAATTTCATTTAAAAAAATTTTAAATTTTTAAATAATCATGACTAAATTAAATTTTACTAATTTATTTTAAAGAGCCTCTGGCCCTTTCAAAAACTTTTGAAAATAAAACAAATAAGGAATTTATTAAAATAACAAAAACATTTGAAAACAAAAACAAAATAACAAATCCATTAAATTAACAAAAACTTTTGAAAGAGTCAAAAATTCTTATAAAACCTTAAAACTTTTTTTAGAATTTAAACTAATTTTTTTATTAATATTTTAACAAAATTCTTATTTTAAAAAAATAAAAAATTAGAAGAGAAAATTAATTCTCTCCTATTTTAAGCTTATTCTCTTTTTCTGTAAATCGGACAAATTCCTAAGATTGCAAGAACTAATAATAAAACCATTATTGGGTTTCCTGCCTTAATGCTTGCTAAACCTGTAAGCTTTTCAGAAACTTTTGCATGATTATTGGAATCCTCTGAAACTGGAGTGTCATCTGTGTCATCTATATCATTTTCATCTGTGTTATTTTCAGGCACAGATTTGTCAATGACTTCAGTCATATTTGTAGCGTTAGCCTCTCCAGTCTGATCTGATTTAGCAGTTACAGTGTTGGTGAAATTACCTGCCTCTTCAGTGTCAAAGATTACTGTAAAGCTAGCGGATTCACCTGCTGCAAGACTTGGATATGTCCATGTAGTTCCTTCATTAGCCCATTTGCCTGTTTCGTCAACAAAGCTGTAATAGCTTAATCCTTCAGGAATGACCTCATCTACAACAATATTTGTTAATTCACAATCTCCATTGTTTTTAACAATGATTGTAAATTCGGTCTTTTCACCTGCGTAAACAGTCTTGTTCAATGCAATCTTCTCAACAGTCAATGATGGAGTGAAGACATTTGTCTTATTGTTTGCTGTTTTGTTTCCAGTAATATTGGAACCTGCAGTTACTGTATTTACAAATTCACCTGATTTGGTGGTGTTAAATACTACTACAAATTCGGAACTTTCATTTACAGCCAAACTTCCATCATAAGTAAACCTATTGGAGTCAGCATCATAGGACCATTTTCCACTTTCATCAACAAAGTCCAGATAAATCAATCCATCAGGAATTTCCTCTTGAACAAATACTTCGGTTAAGTCACAATCACCGGTATTGCTTACAACAATGGTAAATTCTGAAGTGTTTCCATTAAATACTGTTTCATTCAATGTGATTTTTTCAACATTCAATGAAGGGCTGTATACAACGGTAGTGTTGTTGTAAGTTGTACTGTTAGGAGTTTCACCGGATTCAACCAAGATCTTATTGTTAATTCTGCCGGAAGCGGTAGTGTTATAGATTACAATAAACTGTGCAGTTTCACCAGGTTGAAGTGTGCCATCATAAATCCATTTACCTGTTTTATTGATGTAATCAATGTAGATTAAGTCATCTGGAGCAAATTCGTTTATGATAATGTCAGTAAGGTTAGTGTCTCCTGTATTGGTAATTGTAATTGTGTATGAAGTAGTGTTTCCTACATATACAATGTCATCGTTTGCTGTCTTGTTGATTTCAACGCTTGGGTTTAATACCTTGACAGTGTCATTATCGCTTACATTGCCTGTAATGTTTGATCCTGCAATAGCTATATTTGTGAATTCACCACTGACATTGGTGTAGAAGACTACAGTAAAGTTAGCGGATTCTCCAGCTTTCAATACGCCATCGTAAATCCAATGAGCGCCATTGTTAAACCATTTATCAGTTTCATCAATGAATCCAACAGCAATTAATCCTTCAGGCCAACTGTCTTCAACAAAGACCTTGGTCAAGTCACAGTCACCAGTATTAGTGACAATAATCATGAATTGTGCTAATTGACCTTTGTTTACGGTTTCATTCAATGCCACTTTTACAACACTCACATCAGGAGTGTAGACAATGGTGGTGTCATTGTAAACAGTCACATTAACTGTTTCATTGCTTTCTGCCACAATTGTATTGTTGATTAGACCTGATTGAGTAGTGTTGAAGATAACTAGAATTTCTGCACTTTCTCCAATTCCAAGAGGAGCATCTAAAGTCCAAGTGTAACTAGTTTCATCAAATGTCCATGAACCTGTTTTGTTTTCATATCCAAGGTATATAATACCTTCAGGAATGTTTTCAGTGACTTTTACACCGTTTACATCACAGTCACCAGTGTTTACAACTTTAATTACATAGGAAGTAGTGTTTCCATTGTAAACGAATTCATCATTTGCAAGCTTTTCAATCTCAATTGATGGAGTGAATACATTTGTAGTGTTGTTTGCAGTGACATTTTCAGTAATGTTTGAACCTGCAACTACAATATTGGTAAATTCACCGGATTCGGTAGTGTTAAAGATAATTGTGAATCTGGCGCTTTCACCAGCTTCCAGAATTCCATTGTAAGTCCATGTGAAAGTTTCCTCATCGAAGGTCCATTTATTGTCCTCATCAACATAGCTGAGGAATACTAATCCTTCAGGGATATTTTCAACAACAAATGGAGAATCGATTTCACAGTCACCGATATTGCTTACGACAATAGTGAACTCAACGGTTTCTCCATTGTAAACGACTGTGTTTTCAGTTAATTTTTCAACAGACAATTCAGGTTTGTAAACAACGGTAGTGTTGTTGTCTGCAGTTGAATTAGGAGTATCATCAGAACCGCCGATAACGGTATTGTTGATTTGACCTGGCTGGGTGGTGTTGAAGAATATAGTAAGTTCAGCACTTTCGCCAGGTGCAAGTACACCATCAAATACCCATTTTTCCTTGCAGATAAACCAGTTGCCGCTTGTGTTTTCATAGCTTAGGTATTCAAGTCCTTCAGGAGTCAAATCATCAATGAATACATGGGTCAAGTCCTCTTCACCTGTGTTTGTAACAATGATTGTGTAGGATACAATTTCACCCACATAGACTGATTCATTGTTAGCAATCTTTTCAATGCTCATTCCAGGGTTAAAGATTACTTCAGTAATGTTTTCAGCTTGAACATCCTCATCAGTTTCCTTACTGTTAGCAACAACCACATTAGTGAAGTTTCCTACCCTAGTGGTGTTGAAGATTACAGTGAATACTGTAGATTCGCCAACAGCCAAAGTGCCGTTGTAGATGTAAACGCCTTCATTCTCATACCACATATTGGACTGATCAACAAATCCAACATAAACAAGACCATCAGGAATGATTTCCCTAACTGAAACTTCAGTCAAGTCTTCCTCACCGATATTGATTACAGTTATGTTGAATTCAGTCAATTCGCCCTTGTGAACGGTTTCATTCAAAGTGACCTTAATGACTTCAAGAGCAGGATTGAAGATTACAGTTGTAGTGTTTTGAGCACTTGCCTCTTCAGTTTCATTGCTGTAAGCGCTTACCTCATTAATGAATGAGCCTGTTTCGGTAGTATTGAACCAAACTGTAAACTTAGAGGAATCTCCAACAGCCAAAGTGCCATTGTAAATCCATTTACCATCATTATAATACCAAATGCCATTTTCATCCTCAAAGGAATCATATACAAGCTCAGAAGGATAAGTATCTACAACATAAACATCAGTTAAATCCTCTTCACCAATATTGCTTACGACAATAGTGAATCCTGTCAATTGACCTTTATGAACGGTTTCATTCAAAGCGATCTTAATGACTTCAAGAGCAGGATTGAAGACTACTTCAGTATCGTTTTCAGCTTGAACATCCTCATCGGTTTCCTTACTGTTAGCAACAACCACATTAGTGAAGTTTCCTACCCTAGTGGTGTTGAAGATTACAGTGAATACTGTAGATTCGCCAACAGCCAAAGTGCCGTTGTAGATGTAAACGCCTTCATTCTCATACCACATATTGGACTGGTCAACAAATCCAACATAAACAAGACCATCTGGAACTTGCTCTCTGATGTAAACTTCAGATAAGGTAGCGTCTCCTGTGTTGTAAAGGGTAATGTTGAACTCAGTCAATTCGCCCTTGTGAACTGTCTCGTTCAATGTTACTTTTTCAACCGCCAAAGCAGGATTATACAATACTTCAGTAGTGTTGTTAGCTGTCTTGTTTTCAGATTGATCTGAACCTGCAATAGCTGTGTTGTTTACAATTCCGCCTTCAGTTGTATTATAGAATATTGTTAGCTGAACTGTTTCGCCAGGTGCAAGTACACCATCGTAAATCCATTTGTTTTTACATATGAACCAGTTTCCTGTAGTGTTTTCATAATCAAGATATTCAGCTCCTTCAGGGGTCTGGTCATCAATGAATACATGAGTCAAGTCAACGCTACCAGTGTTTGTTACATTGATTGTGAATGAAATTGTTTCTCCCTTGTATACAGTGTCATTGTTTGCAATCTTAATGATTTCCAATTCGGTTATGATTACTTCTGTAGTGTTGGAGGAGTTTACAAAGTCTCCAAACTCATCTGCAGTAGCAGATACATTATTAGTAAAGTTACCCACTTCAGTAGTGTTGAATGCAACTATAAATGAAGCGGTGTCTCCCACTTTAAGTATGCCATCATAAATGAATTTAAGGCCTTCGGAATCGTCTAAAATCCAGGAACCTGTTCTGTTAGTGTAATTGTAGTAAACCAATTCACTTGGGTATGTATCCAATACATAGAAGTTTGTGAGATTGGAGTTTCCTTCATTTGAAACGAAAATGAGGAATTCGGTTAAGTTACCTGCTCTTACAGTCTCATTCAAGGTGATTTTTTGAATAATCACATCAGGCTTCAATACGGTAGTGCTGTTTGTTGCAGTTACATTTGAAGTTTCACTGGAACCGGCAACTACAGTGTTGTTGAATACTCCCTCTTGAGTAGTGTCGAAGACTACAGTGAAGTTAACGCTTTGGCCAGGTTCAAGAACGCCGTCATAAATCCATTTGTCAATGCCATTGAAGAACCAATTGTCAGATGATGGAACGAATGTAAGATTAGTCAAACCTTCAAATGACTCTTCAAGCACAAATACATTGGTCAAGTTAATGTTACCTATATTTTTAACCACAATTGCAAATCCTGTTTTTTGAGAGAGAAGGACAGTTTCATTTAATGTGATTTTTTGAACTGTTAACGGATTAATCACTTCAGTACTGTTGCTTCCTGTATAGTTTTCGGTTTCATTAGAGCTTACAACAACGACATTAGTAATGTTTCCGCTTTCAGTTGTATTGAATCTTATAACAATTTCAGAATAGTTATTAGGCCCTAAGTCCCCTACTAATGTCCAGCTTCCATCTTCATTCAGTATCCACTCACCGGTCTTGTTAATATAATCGATATATTCAAGGCCAGCAGGGACAATATCAGTAACGGTCACATTGCCAATTGCCTTGTCTAAGACATTTGTAACACGGACAGTATATTCGGCAATGTCTCCTAAAATAACTGTTTGATTGTTGTTAAGGATTTTTTCAACTTTTATACCGTTTACAGTTACATATACAGTAGTTTCGTTTCTTGAACCAAACCTGTCACCGACAATCAATGTGTTTGAATAGTTACCTGCAGCAGTTACATTGTAAGCAACATCAATGCTTACAGAAGCACCTGGCGCCAATACCTTTTGATATGTCCATTTGGAATTGTCTTCATCATATGTCCAATCGGAATTGAATTGGAAACCGCGACTGTCATTCCAACTTACAAGAGCATGTGGAGCTGCAAAGTTATCAGATATATATACTAAATCTGCAGTGGTATTTCCATAATTGCTTACAGTAAGTTTAAATCTCATAAGCTCATCAGGAAGAGTGTTATTATCCAATGCAACTTTATATGCACCTAAATATCTGTAAATAGGGCCGCCAACACCAGTTCCATTACCATAACCGTTTTGCTCTCCAACACTGATACCATTGCTATAACCCGCAGCATAGGTGGTGTTCAATACAAGAATAATACTTGCAGAACCGCCAGGACCTAAAGGATCTTGTAAAGTCCAGCGAGCATTACCGAATGAGCTTCCAATGGATGGGCCACTGTAATACCAGTGACTGTTCATATCAGGACCGCGGCTGTCAGTCCAATTGACTAAAGCCATATTAGAACCTGATAAAGTATCAGTAATGTAAGTTCCATGAGCTGAAATATTACCTTGGTTAGTGACGGTAAGCATAAAGGTAATTGTATCTTCAGAAATATCCAAAACAGTTTTATAAGCACCGAGATATCTAGGTAATGAATCGCCTAAACCTGTACCGTTTCCAGCACCATATGCACTGACTGAAATACCATTACTGTAACCACCAGCAGTAGATGTGTTTAAGGTAAGGAATATTGTACGGGCAGCGCCAGGCGCCAATGGATAATTCAATCTCCAAGTTCCTGAAGAGAATGTATTGCCTGCATAAGGTCCGTAATAAGTCCAATCTGAATTATAGCTTAAGCCACGAGCATCTGACCAGTTGACTAAATTCATATATGGGCTGGATGGATTATCATAAATGTATACATTATCCAAGCTAGTGTTTCCATTGTTTGTTACAGTTAAAGCAAATGTTATAATATCTGCCCTAATGTCAACCACAGTTTTGTAAGCTCCAATATATCTGGTGATGTTACCGGTAATGCCAGTACCGTTTCCTCCATATATAGTAGATACGGACATGCCGTTACTATAACCGGTAGCATTGGAAGTGTTAAATGTAATTACAATACTTGCAGATGCTCCAGGCCTTAATTGTTTAGTGTAAGTCCAATTATAATAGGTATAATTTCCAGAATTGGTAAATCCCTTAAAAATCCAATCAGACTTAAATTGAGATCCCCGATAATCTGTCCAATTAATATATTTTAAATTACATAAATTTCCATTTGTTATTCCTCTAAATAAACTATCTGTAAGGTTGAATCCATTAGCAGTAATATTACCTTGATTAGTAACAGTCAGCAAGAAACTGATAGTATCGCCAGATTGTTCTAATACAGTCTTGTAAGCACCTACATATCTGTTAAGTCCACCACCAAGACCAGTACCATTACCAAAACCATTGGTTTCATTAACAGATAATGAATTTGAATATCCTGATGCATTAGAAGTGTTAAATGTAAGAACAATACTTGCAGAACCGCCAGGACCTAAAGCTTGCTGTAAGGTAAAATTATAAAAGAAATAAGTTTTATTGGAACCGAAATTGCTAATCCAGTCAGAATTATGGGAAGGACCACGACTGTCAGTCCAATTAATGAAGGTAATGGTATGATTTTCCCCATAATTATAGAGACGGTCGTATAAAGTTACATTATGAGCAGTAATATTACCTTGATTAGTAACGGTTATCATGAACTGAATAATGTCATCTTTAACAGAAAGTACAGTCTTATAAGCACCTAAATATCTGGTAAGTCCACTACCAAGACCAGTACCATTACCATAACCATTGGTTTCATTAACATATAATGAATTTGAATATCCTGATGCATTAGTAGTGTTAAATGTAAGAACAATACTTGCAGAACCGCCAGGACCTAAAGCTTGCTGTAAGGTAAAATTATAAAAGAAATAAGTTTTATTGGAACCGAAATTGCTAATCCAGTCAGAATTATGGGAAGGACCACGACTGTCAGTCCAATTAATGAAGGTAATGGTATGATTTTCCCCATAATTATAGAGACGGTCGTATAAAGTTACATTATGAGCAGTAATATTACCTTGATTAGTAACGGTTATCATGAACTGAATAATGTCATCTTTAACAGAAAGTACAGTCTTATAAGCACCTAAATATCTATTTAAGGGACCTCCAGCACCAGTACCATTCTTCTGACCATCACGATCCCCTACCTTAATACTATTTGAATAACTTGAAGCGAATGTAGTGTTTAAGGTAAGCAATATGGTAGCTGAACCGCCAGGACCTAAAGGATCTTGTAAGGTCCAGGTTGCACTGCTAAAGTTTGAACCTGCATTAGGTCCGTTATAATACCAATGACTATTATAATCTATTCCACGGGCATCGGTCCAATTGACTAAAGGCATAACATATGAATTACTTTCAGAAATATAGGCACCGTATGCAGTGCTGGAACCTACATTGCTAACTGTTAGAGCAAATGTAATAAGCTCTCCTTCAATTCTTATAACATTCTTGGCAGCATTCAAATAAACATAAGATACATTAGTCCAGTTTGTAGCGTTATTGGTTGGACCATTAGGGTTGTATACTAAAGCGGTATTGGCGAACATGTTACCGGAATGAGTAGCATTAAAGATTACTATGAAACTTGCAGACTCATGAGGCAATAAAGGTTCATTCAAGTACCAGTTGTATGATGAAGGGCCATAAGACCATGTATGATTGTCAAAACCATTTGTCCATGACATATAATCCAATCCATATGAACTCCAACTTACATCATTAACACGGGCATTATATGCAGCAGCTTCACCAATATTGGTAATTGTAATAAGGAACCTTACAGGGTCTCCGACACTGACATTAGTGTCCAAAGTGTCTTTTCTAATTACTAAATAAGGACTTACTCCGTGGATAATCTCTTCATCAGCATCCCAGTTTGTCTCATATGAAGTCACATTAATTTTATTGTGAATAGGAAGAGTTGAATTGTCTTGACTGTAAAGGGGCGGAACGCTTGCTCTGAATATAGCATAGAATGTTACGGTTTCACCAGGCAATAATGTTCTGTTCAAGTACCATATCAATCCGTCTTCATCCTTGATCCAGTCTTCAGGACTGCCATCAGCTTTAATGGTGTTGTTCCATCCGATGAATGTAAGTAATGAATCAGGAATGTCCTTTACAGTTACATTGTGTAAATAAATCTCTTCATCGTTTGTTACGGAAATGGTATAGTTTACATAATCTCCATCCTGAACGGTGGTTACATTAGCTTCTTTCTCTGGAGTTAAGTGAGGAAGGTCTATTTCTCCACAGCCGTTAATGATAATCAAGTTTTGTCTTGTAGTAGGGTGGATAACTGTATAGATATCACCGCAATACCATTCACCATTAATCCAATTGTCCCCATTACGCAAAATTGTGTTAGGATCATTTACAATATCAATAATGTATTGAATATCAGGGTCTTGACTGTTTAAGTAATCTTCATCAGTGAATGTAAAAATCAATTCCTTAATGTTCCAACGTTGGAAGGATTCCTTGAGGAGAATTGCAACCTTTACATAGTCTCCAACATAGGAGCCGTCCAAGCTGTTTCTAATGAAACTGGTACTGTCGATTGCAATTCCTGTTGTACCGTTCATTTCCCAAGGCATTGAATTGTTGAATTCAATACAGTAACCGTCAGCACCTAATTCATCAGCGCCTGCAAGGGATAGGATATAGTGTCCGTTATAGTTAAGGCTTACATTCATTATTGGACTGCCATGGTAAATGAATACCTCGCCATCATCCAAGGTGTTGTTGATTAAAACTGAATAGCGTTCAACCACAGTATGATTGGTACAGTTACAGCTACCGTTAAACTCTTCCAAACTGCAGCTGCAGTTTTCATCACAGCATTCATAAGCATCAAGACTGCAATTACATGTAATGTTAGTTAAGTTGTAATTTTGGAGGTAAACGATTGATTTGCCTATGCTTGCATTGTTTCCTTCAAATGTGTTATTGATAATGGTGTCATTAATGGTTAAAATAGCTCCAGCTTGGTAAGCTGAATTGTTTATGAATGTATTGTTAATTATTTGAGAGCTGTTTGAACCGATTGCACCAGCGTAAAGGAATGCTGTATTGTTAATGAATGTGTTGTTAATGATTGTGTTGTTTTCCCCACCGGAACTTATTGCACCGTCTCCATAACGTGTCGCATTGTTTGCAATGAATGTGCTGTTTGCTATTGTACTGTTTGAAGCGTATAAGACTACAGCACCACCATCTTGAGCAGAGTTGTTAATAAATTGACTGTCATATATGTTAAATTCAGTGTTATTATACAATTCAGGAGCAAACTTATCATTATAATCAACAAATATTGCACCACCAAGTCTGGCTGAGTTGTTTATGAAAGTTGAATTTGCCATTTCAACAAAACCGGTTTTATTGGTGAATATTGCACCACCCTCATTTACAGCAGAGTTGTTTATGAAGGTGTTGTTTGTATGATTAAGATTTCCTACATAAATCAATGCTCCACCTCTGTTTGATGCAGTGTTGTTGATGAATGTTGAATTTGCTAAAGTACCGTTGCTGCCTGTCCAGTAAAGAGCACCAGCATCATTAGCAGAGTTGTTTATAAAGCTGGCATTAGTTAAAGTACCGTTAGTACCAGTCCAGGTCATTGCTGCACCAGTGCCATTTTTATTAGCGTTTGCAAGTCCAATATTGGAAATGTTTACATTATCCGCCCTTACATCAAGGACATAGGATGAACCCTTAGCATCAATTATCACATCACCTAAGCCTGTAATGTTCATGGCTTTTGTGACATTCAGATTGCTTTCATTATAAGTTCCCTCATTAATGTAGATTGCAGGAACAACATCATTTTGGGAAGCGGCCTCAATAGCCTGTTCAATGCTTGCAAATGGGTGTTCCTTGGAACCGTCATAGTAGTCACTGCCATTGGTAGCAACATAGAAAGGACCGAAATAAGGTTCGCTCAAGAAAGTGAGTGAGCCGGTCTCAACAGTATAATTGTTGCGATCAGGATTAATGTTGATTGTAAGTGATCTGTAACTACCGTTTACAAAGTATTCCCCATAAGCTGGAGAGAATACCTTAATTAGAAGGTCGTCTGTAAGATTTTGCATCAGTGTAGCATTATAATGGTTTAATGTCACATTGACAAAACCGCCTGCAATGCTGTTATTCATGTCATCAAGCAATTCAACGCTGAGATCATAAGCGGTAATACCTTCCTCAAGAACAACGGTATCATTATGCATTAATCTTAAGGTGGTTCCGTTAATTGAACCAATGTTATAAATATTTCTGCCTAAGCTTGCATTGGAATCGCTTATATTGTTTCCGCTAAGCTTTAAGTAATTACCGCTGTTGTAAATGGATCCACCCCTATCAGCAGCTGTGTTGTTTACGAATGTGGAGTTTTCCAGTTTACCATAGCTTCCAGACCAGTAAATGGCTCCACCATCAGTGGAACTATTACCGTTTGCAAATTCCAGATTTGTTATGTTTACATAATTTGCTGAAATGTTAAAAATTCCATTATTTCCTTGAGCATCAATTATGACCTCACCAATACCTGTAATGTTTACAGCCTTGGTGATGTTTAAGTTACTTTCCTTATAGTTTCCTTCCTTGATAAAGATTGCAGGAACAGCATTTGTTAAATTTACTGCCTTAAGTGCAGCCTCAATACTTGCAAATGGATGATCCTCATCCCCGTTATTTGAATCACTGCCATTGGCGGCAACATAAAATGGGCCATAATATGGCTCGGATATCCATTTGATTACAGAGGTCCTTGCAGTGTAATTGTCATTTGAAGCAGGACTTACATAGTTGTGATAATATTTAGGAACAAACAAGTACTCCCCTACACCAGGTGAAGCAATATTGACTGTAAGATTTTCATAAATGTCGGCAGAGCTAATTACATTTGTTCCATTTACTGTAACATTAACAGAACCTCCATAAATAGGATTGCCCATATCATCAGTAACAGTGATTAAAGCACTTACATAAGGCATGCTTGTTTCTACAGTTGAATTGTTTAAAATAGTCACAACCGCTCCATTAATTGAAGAATAAGAAAAAGCAGAATAGATATATTTACCAGAATTACCATTAGAATTATTAATGCTGTTGTTTGATAAGGTTAAATTAACAGCATAATTGCTTATGGTACCACCATAGTAAGCAGTATTGTTGTCAAATTCAGAGTTTGTCAATTTACCATTTGCACCATTCCAATAAACAGCACCACCATACCTATTAAATGAAGATGAATAAGTTATGGCCTCATTATCCTCAAAACTTGAATTGTCTACAGTACCGTTAAGACCGCCCCAATATACAGCACCACCATAAGAATAGTCCTGATAGGATATAGCAGTGTTGTTTTTAAATTTAGTGTTATTGATTGTACCATTTGCACCAGTCCAGTAGACAGCACCACCATAAGCAGAGGAAGAACTTGAATAAGCCAAGTTATTTTCAAAGCTTGCATTGTTTAATGTACCCTTTGCACCACCCCAGTAGACAGCACCACCATAGGCAGTACCTGAATAGGTATAATTTGTATTCCTTACATTGATGTTGGAAATGTTGACATTGTCTCCAGTCACATAAAGTGCCCTTCCAGCATTGTATGCATCAATACATACATCACCTAAACCTGTAATGTTCAAAGCAGAGGAGACAGTTAAGTTATTTTCATAATAGGTTCCTTCCTTAATGAAAACAGCATGTGTATTGTTTGTCATGGAAGCCGCCTTAATAGCTTGGCTAATGCTTGCAAATGGATGATCCTCATCTCCCTTATTATTATCACTACCATTGGTAGCAACATAAAATGGACCAGCATAAGGATCCAGGAATTCTATGACTCCGGTTTTTACATTAGCATTTAAGGCACCGGAATAATTACCATTTACCAGATAGGTTCCAGCACCAGGATTTGAAACTGTTAAAGAGAGGTCTCCATCAACAAGTGTTATGGAACCTGCATTGCTTTCATTTAATTTTACATTTACTGTCTTTCCATAAATTTGATTGCCTACATCATCTGTTACAAGTACAGGAATAGCGACTGAAAAAGAGTCAGTTGTTATGGTTTCATTGTTTAAGAATGTTATATTGAGGGTGTTAATGCTTCCCCCATTGTTATTTACATAATTTCCATAGCTCGCCTTTGAATCCTTTACTGTATTGTTTTTTAAAGTTAAATTAGTGCCGGTGTTATAGATTGCTCCACCATAATAAGCACTTGTATTGGTGAATCTGTTATTTTCCACAATTGTATTGGCGCTAGGGTTTTCAATAGCCCCTCCATAGTAAGCGTAGGTGTTTATAAAATCATTGTCAGAGATGTTTGCAACACTGTTACTGTATACATAGATAGGGGAATGTTCATTACCGGAATAAGTTAAATTAATGTTTTTAAATGTATTTCCGCTAATATTGGATTCACTGGACTGTAAATAAATAGATGAATACATATCTGAAGAAGTTCCATTCCTATTTTCAAAAACATTGTTTTCTATAGTGGAATTACTGCTTAAAGAGTAAATGCCATAATATCCAGTAAAGTTTTTAAATTCATTGTCTGTAATGTTCCCATTGGAATTTAGCATCCTTAAAATACTGCTTTCAGAATTGCTAAACTCATTTCCACTAATTTCTATATTAGAACCGACAGCACCTATGATGAAACTGCTTGTACCGGAATTGACACTTGCAAAGGTGTTGTTTTCAAATACCACATTATTTGAATCCATAATGTTAATTAAAGGATCTAAACCACCAGTACAATTTCTAAAGCTACAGTCGGAAATGCTGATGTTCTCAGTTTTGTTAATAAGCATAAACCTTGCATAGGAAGCGGTTCTGTTAAATGCAATTCCTTGAATTTCAATATTAGAACCTGTAATGTTCCACCCTACATAGCTGTTGTAGCTAGCAATGTTAAAGTCAACAATTACCCTAGCATGATTGTATGCTTTAATAGTTAGATTATCACGATTGATTTTCAATGCTGTATTGTTGTAACCGGTATAGTTACCAGCTCTCAATACTATTGTATAATGACCATCTTCAGTCATGGCATCCAAAGCCTTTTTGATTGTATTATATGATTTCAGCATGCTTCCATCAGCATCGTCTGGACCATAAGGACTTACATAAATGACATGATCTGTATCATCTTTAAGTTGATTTGAAGACTTTGGAGTTGTTTTACTGTCTTCATCACTTAAAGGACTCTCGGACAAATTTGTATCCTTAATATTATTTTCATCACTTAAAGGACTCACGGACAAATTTGTATCCTTAATATTATAATTTTCCTCAATTGCATCTGAACCATAGGCCGCATCAGTATCCTGAATGACCCTATCTGCAGATACAATATCATTTGTGCCTTCCTCTGTTAAATTAGTATCAGCTGCTGAAATTGCAGAAACTGATAGAATCATAAGTATTAAAAGAGAAAGACAAAGAAAAAACCTTTTTTCTCTCATCATATCACCGAATATTTTTTAAAAAAATATTTAAAAATTAATTAAGCAATAAATTTTTTAATCATTTAAAAAGAATATTTTCATCTTAGTGTAATTGGTTTAAACAAAGTTTTATCTAAATATTGAATTAAAAATCAAATGTTTTTCTAAAAAGTGAATACTTAAACTAAAAAAACAACATAAATCTAAAAATTAAACACTTAAACTAAAAAAACAACATTTATCTAAAAATTAAACACTTAAACTAAAAAAACAACATTTATCTAAAAATTAAACTAAACCATTGAAAATCTTAAAAATAGAAGATAAAAAAGTGAAATAATTTTAAAAAAAAGGATAACTCATTCAGTGAAAGTTTTAATAAAAGCTTTGAATGAAAATGAATTTTATTGAAAATTAAAAATTAAAAAATAAATTTCTACTTTTTTAGAAATTTAAAAAAGACCATTTATAAAAGCACTTTTTATAAAAATCTTAATAATCTTATCTCCAATTATTCAAAATAATTAAACTATTTGGAATGACTTTTAATCCCACATCATAGCATCCGCAAATATTTAAAAAGAGAATGTGAATTGCAATCTCAATTAATCATAGAACCATCATTTAAGTTAAACTATTTTTAAAATAATTTTTAAAATCTCCAAAATTTAAAATCCCTAAAATAAAAAATGAAAAATATTTCAAATTATTAAATTTTTTTTAAGTTTTTTGCAAAAAAATTTTTTCCAATTATAAATTTTTTTAAAAATCTCCCAATTTTTAAAAATAAATTTAGACTCCCAACTAAATTTTCTCTTTCACTTCACTGCAATAATTGGAAAAAATTCCAAATTAAAAAATTTAACATAAGAAAATTTACTGTAAAATTCATGAAATGAAAAATCAGATCAGAAAAAAAACTTGTTAAAAATTCATGAAATGAAAAAATCAAATCAGAAAATAATTTTCAAAATAATAAATGATTAAAATTTTTCAAATTTATTTATTTATTTACTTAATAAAATGCCATTTTTGGCAAAAAGTTCAACATACATTACTTAAATTAAAATCCCTAAAATTTTTAATCCCTTAAAATTTTAAGGAACTTTAATACCTAAGTCTAGAATCCCAGATCTAAACTTAAAAAAATTTCAACTACCTAAATCATGAATTTTTTTACCTTCTTAGAAAGTAAAAAAATGTAAGAGTAAAATTAAGTCAAAAATTTTTTGTTTAAAAAAAAATTTTGTTTGTAAACAAAATAATAATTAAACTTAAAAAATGCATTTTAATTTAAAAAAAATGCTAAAAATTTTATACAGTAAAATAGATTGTAGAAAAATAAGCTTTTATTTAAATACAAACTTTTAAAAACTGTACAAATATATTAATTAACTAATTATTAAATTAAGTTAACAACATTATAATTAAGAATTAATTAGGTATATAAATATTATCAACTAATAAATTCTACAAGAAATAAGAAAAAATACAGACAAAGGAAAAATTTATATCTAATAGAAAAAGAGAAAAAATAAAAATTATAAAAGATCTGTCCTGAATGAGAAGAAAATTCTGAAAAAATATTAAAGTATACAAGGAAAAAAATTAAAAAATTATTTATCACGATTTATCATGAAAATGATAAAAAAATCAAAAAAGTAATACTTTTTTTATTAATAATTCATGACATTATCATAAAAATGACAAAAAATTAAAAAAAATCAGAAAAAATAGATGTTATTACAAAAGATCCGAAATGATAATGAAAATAAATTAACATGATTATACAGTGTTATTATCAATTTGAAAAACCTGATTTGAAAAATGAAAATTTTTACACTTGAAATCTATGTCCAAAATCCTTAAAATTCCAAGATTTTCAAAAATGATATTATCACGACCACTCATTTTACAGTTGAAATCCATGTCTAAGAGTTACAAATTTAGAAAAAAGAAATTTAAAAAAAGATGTCATTAAAATTCATATGATTTGCATATAAAAAGAGTGAATTTGTGTTATCATGATAATAACATATTTTTAAATATAATTTTAAGAAAAATTTCAGTAATTCCAATATTGAACTAAAATTTTAAAAATAAAAATTAAGAAAACTTATCCAAGAAAAATTACTTAAAAAAAATAATAAAAAAAGAAAGAAAAGAAAAAGTTAGTTAAAGTACAAAAAATTTAAAAAATAATAAAAAAAGAAAGAAAAGAAAAAGTTAGTTAAAGTACAAAAAATTAAAAAATAAAAAAAGAAAAATTATTCATTTTTCTCTGCTTCTAAAACATAGGTTTCCTTAACGTCTTCTATTTTTAAATCACTGTCATCAGGGATTCTATTTAGTAAACGATCCACAAAACCTCTATTTTTATACCTTTCAATTAAAAGCCTGTCAGCAGTAATGACCTTATCCTTATATGCAATATCTTTTAAAGCATCCTGAAGCTGCTGATTAAGGGTACTTAATTGTTTATCCTTTTCCATGACAATATTGTCATTTCTGGATCTTTCCTTGAAAATATCTTCCTGAGCTTTATCCTTGGCCTTATCGGTTTTTTCTCTTTCAAGCCTAATTTCCTCATTAGCTTGAGTAAGAAGCTTATCCTTCTCATCTATAATATCATAACATTTTTGAATGGAGATTTTATTTTCTTCAATCAAATCAATGATTTCCTTATTTTTAGCAGCAATTTCCTTATTGCTTTCCTCCTTAACATCATTGATATTTGAAGTTACCTCACTACGACTTTCCTTAAGTTCAGAAATAAGATTATTGTTATCTTCAATAGTTTTTTTCAAACCATCTATTTCATCGAGAAAAGATTCATATTCACTTAAGCGGAGAATCATTACCTTCTCTCCACCTTCAAACATATCCTTTTTGGATAAATCTATACGGTAAGTGAAACTATTTCCCCTTTTATATTGTTTGACTTCTTTTTCCAACATAATAATCATCACAAGAAAAAATAAAATCTTAATAATATATATGATAACTCATTGCATATAAACTTGACTTAAATGCATATACAAATCATATTTATGATATTAACAAATAGTATCAAACATAAAAAGGAAAATAAATAGACTATAAAAATAATAATGAAATTTGAGAGGATATTTTGAAAAAATAAAGAAATTAATTAAGAAAAAAATTTAAGATCTTCAATGACTGGAAAAAAATGATTTGACGATGAAGAGTTAAAATGATAATAACATGAAAAAAAAATGAGAAAAAAATGAGTTACATCAGAAAAAATCAGCACAAAAAGGCCGACAGTTATATTTCAAGTGTAAAATTTGATATTGCAGGATTTGAATATTGATGATGTAAAAAAATTATGAAAAAAACTTTTGATATTAACATTATGAATAAAATGAAAAGAAGATTTTTCCAAGCTTTTTCAAAAGTAATAAAAATTAAAAAAATTCCTAAAAAAACCATGAAAAACTAGGTCAAATATAGGGTATAATGTATAAAATTATACATGTAATATCATTGAGTTAATTGTCAACACATAAAATATGCAAAACATCATCATTGAGTTATCATAGTATTCTTGAGTAAAATTATTTAAATAAAAAATT
>NZ_CALCYR010000124.1 GCF_937906425.1 uncultured Methanobrevibacter sp.
TAAGTTTTAAATAAGCATATAAAAATTAGAATTCCCATTTAAAAAAATAGGATTTAAGTTTTAAATAAGCATATAAAAATTAGAATTCCCATTTAAAAAAATAGGATTTTAGTTATAAATAGGTATATAAAAATTAGAATTCCCTTTTTAAAAAAATATTTTATTAAAAATTTTTAAAGAGCAAAATAAGCTTATTTTAGCAAATAAACTGATATGAATTGTTTTAAAATATAAAAACATTCCCCCCAATATGCAAAGATTTATAAATATAAAATGAGATATTAAGACAATATCTAATATTAATTTTTATAGGTGTTATATTATGTATATTGTGATTATGGGAGGGGGCCGCGTAGGCCTTTCATTAGCAGATCTTTTAATAACACATGGTTATGATGTTACAATTATTGAAAGTGATGAAGCATTATGTTCACATGCATCTGAAGAATTAGATGCAATGATTATTTGTGGAAACGGTACAGATACCAAGACTTTGGAAGAAGCAAATATAGATGAAGCTAATTTCTTTGTAGCAAGTACCGGTAATGACGAATCAAACTTATTGTCCTGTATTTTAGTAAAAGAATATTCCGAATGCAAATTGATTGCAAGGGTAAGTAATCCGGACCACGAAGAGGCATTTAAAAAAGTGGGAATTGATAAGGTAATCAGCCCTGAAAGAACTGCAGCAGGATTTTTGGAAAAATACATTACAAGACCAAATGTAGTGGATTTAATGACATTTGGTGCAGGAAATGCTGAAATATTGGATATGACAATTAAAAACCCTAAAGTCTTTGGAAAGAGAATATCAGAATTTTCACCGACAAAGGATTATATAATCATTTCAAAAAACAAGGACCACAAACTAGAAATTCCTCAACCTGATGACATTTTAAGCAATGGGGACAAAATATCCGTTCTTGTTAAAAGGAATGCCTTTGAAAAGGTAGAGAAAAAATTCATGAGTGCCGGAGGACTATTCGGATAATTTTAAAACTCCCACTAATATACTTATTTACACCCTAAGTTTTTTTATTTGAAAAACCACTTTTTCTATTTTTATTATTTTAAATTACTTATTTACGCACTTTTTTAAAACTTGAATTAATTAAATTCAAAAAGATATTTGAGGCTAATTAATTAAAAAAAAATATTTTGAATATTTTTATTATTTTAAATACTTATTTTACAAGTTATTTGTTTAAACTTTAATTAATTAAATTCAAAGACATTTAAGGATTAATTAATTAAAAAAATATTTTGAATCTTAAAAAACAAAATTAAACAATATTAAAATTTAAACAGGACATTGCAATATGCTGTTTTCCATTTTTAACCCAAGGCCCATGACCGGGAAGCAAATACACAACATCCAATTCCTTTAATCTTGTTAAAGATTCTTTCATATCCTGAGGATTACCTCCAATATCCATCCTGCCAATACCTCCATTTGCAAAGATAGTGTCTCCACAGATTAAAATTTCACCATCCCATAGAGATATTCCTCCGGAAGTGTGTCCTGGAGTGTTTATTACTTCAAAACCAGCTATCTTATCCCCTTCTTCAAGTTCAATATCAACATCATGTCTTTGAACAATTGAACCAAATAATGAAGAAACTGTTAATTCACTGTCAGGATCTTTTAAAGCCAGGGCATCTATTTTATGAATAGCCACTTTAGTATTTGGGAAAAATACATTTCCTCCAACATGATCATAATGACAGTGAGTATTTACAATTAAATCTATATCATCAGTGGACAGTCCTATTTTTTGAAGATTTGATAATAAATGATCATTACTTTGACCAGTGCCGGTATCAACCAAAATATAGTTATATTCATCATCAGATTCAGTATTATCAATTAAATAATAGTTAGAATCCGCCATAAACCCTTCAATACAATAAACATTTTTAATTTTTTCCATATGAACACCAATAAAGCTTGAATAGAAAATAATAATTTAAAAATTAGGAAATTAATAAAAAACATATTTTTAATCTTAAATAAAATTTTGTTTAATGAGTAAATAAAAATTTTGTTTAATTAGTAAAAAAAATTTATTTAATGAGTAAAAAAATTTGTTTAATTAGTAAAAAAAATTTATTTAATGAGTAAATAAAAATTTGTTTAATTAGTAAAAAAAATTATTTAATGAGTAAATAAAATTAACTAAAAAGGAGACAAAAATAGAAAAAATAGTCTAAAAATAATTAAATTGAAATAAAATTAAGAAAAATAGTAGAAAAAATGGGGTCACAGGGATTTGAACCCCGATCCTGGGATTTCTCTTGCCTCAGTACTCCAATTGGTCATCACATAACCAATGATACTGATTATCAGACTACGCGTATTTCTTCAAAGACAACTGGAGTCCCAGATGATGCCAGGTTACACCATAACCCCAAATAATTAGTTAAAATTTAACTAATTAAGAGCCAAGAGAGAGATTTGAACTCCCGTGTAATTGGTCTGCAGCCAACCGCTTCGCCTCTAAGCTATCTTGGCATCTAATATACAGTAATATAAAATATGTTTTAATGGTATATAAACTTATTGATTTTAAAAAATAAGTGAAGATAAGGGTTAAAAATTAACTAATAATAAAGTAAAAATAAACTAAAAATAAACTAAAAATAAACTAAAAATAAACTAAAAATAAAGTAAAAATGACTAAAAAAAACTAAAAAATAAACTAAAAATAAACTAAAAAGAATTAAAATTTAACCTGTTTATCAAATCCACAGATTTCATCAAGTTCCAATGCCTTTTCCATACAATAATCCTTTTCTATTTTATAATTTCCATTTCTAGTTTTTTCAATGTTTTCAGGAGCTAAAAAAAGCCATTTAGTATATTTGAATTTCATTCCAAGATAAGGAGTAGCTCCAAACATGTCAGAAAATTCAACCAATGCATCAATTTGAGGATAATCAATATAAATTTTATCCTTTGTTGTAGTTTTTACCTCAATAGCCAGATAAATCTTACCATTTCCTGCCAAAACATCAGGCAATGGTCTTTTTGTAGCTCCACCAGATGCTGGAGCTCTCATAGCAGCAAATTTCCTATCCCACAGTTTATGAACTAAATCTCTTTCCTCAGCTGAACCTTTTTTAGCCATATTAAAACCCACATTGATAAAATAAACAAAAAATAAATTATAAGAATAAAATTTTAGATTATAAATAGATCCTATTGGCAATTTATAATCTAAAATTCAAGAATGTAACCAAACATATAAACTAAAATCAGTTTATAATACATATTATACTTTTTAAGTTAATTTATATTAAACTATGGTGAGAGCATTTGAAAACTAATAAGCTCAATTTCAAGTGTAATTAAAAAAAGAATTTATGAACAAATATTTAAAATCAGCAATTAAAATAAAAACACAAAAACCAAAAAGCCTAAAAACAGCAATTAAAATAAAAACACAAAAACCAAAAAGCCTAAAATTAGTAATTAAAGTTAAAATAAGAAAAAAAGTTTAAAAATGGGGCCGGGGCCGAGATTCGAACCCGAGTCACAGGATCCACAGTCCTGTAGGATGACCACCTACCCTACCCCGGCAAATGAAAAACAATCAAAAAAAATAATAAAAAAATAAAAGATTATGCGAGAGCAGGGATTCGAACCCTGGTAGACCTGCGTCAACAGGTCCTAAGCCTGTCTCCTTTGGCCGCTCGGACACCCTCGCAAATTAATTGAGGGAAGGAGATCCCTATAATCTTTCAAATATAAAAAATGCTCCGACCGGGATTCGAACCCGAGTCTTCGGCTCGAAAGGCCGAAATGATTGGCCGGACTACACCATCGGAGCAAAAAAATACGAATGCAATAAAACTAGATTATGCAATGGGCCCAATGGGATTCGAACCCATGACATCCCGGTTATGAGCCGAGCGCTCTACCTGGCTAAGCTATGGGCCCAAAAACGCCGTCGACAGGGCTCGAACCTGTGACCAATCGGTTAACAGCCGAACGCTCTACCTACTGAGCTACGACGGCAAAACAACCCATGCTTGCAAATCATAGTTTTACAAATGTACTGTAAGAATACAGTAATAATATGTTGATTTACATACTATATAAAGTTTTCGATTTAGAAAAACCCTATATGAAAATTGAAAAAATCTAGAAAAATCGATAACTATACTATGATTTTTTTACTATAAAAAGTTTACCTAGTAAAATATTTTTGAAAGATTTAAAAAACAATTGGAAGACTAGTAAAATATTTTTGAAAGAATTAAAAAACAATTGGAAGACTAGTAAAATATTTTTAAAAATATTAAAAAACAATTGGAAGAAAGTAACAGATAAAAGAAAAACCTTAAATTTTTTAAATAATTAATAATAAAAAGAATATTGTTTAAAAAAGATAAAATATTTAGGATTTATAAACTTATAAAAGTGATACCATGAATGATATAAATAGCATAGAAATATTGGAACAAATCAATAAGGCCAACGCACTTAGCCTAAAAAAGGGCTATACAGAAATAAGCCTTGAAAGAGCTGTTTTTTTATCATGGTGGTGTGACAAGGGAGACTGTAAATTCTGTTATATGAGTACCCAGAAGGAAAAGATCAAAGATCCTTCCAAGGCTAAAAGAAGAGTTCAAAACATCTTAGCGGAAGCTGAAATGTGCAGTCGCCTTGGATGGAACATTGAATTTTTATCTGGAGGATACAAATCATTCACAACATCCGAAATCAAGTCAATAGCTGAAAATATTAAAACAATTACTGGAGATGGAGTTTGGCTAAACACAGGAATTACAGATGAATTGGAAGAATACGGCTCTGAAATTAAGGGAATTACAGGAGCTGTTGAAACTGCAAATCCTGAATTTCAAAAGGAAGTTTGTCCATCCAAATCTCTTGATGATATAAGTGACATGTTGGATAAGGCAGGAGATTTAGGGTTTAAAAAGGCAATCACTATAATTTTAGGCCTTGGAGAAACTTATGAAGATGTTGAATACCTAATTCAATACATAAGAGATCATAAAATTGACAGAGTAATATTCTACTCATTAAATCCTCATCCTGAAACAATATATGCTAACAGCTCACAACCTGCATCATTATACTATGCAAGAATTGTGTCAAGAATAAGACTTGAATTTCCAGAACTTGAAATCATTTGCGGAACCTGGACAGACAATCTTGCAAACATAGGAATCCTCATATTAAGCGGAGCTAATGGAATAACCAAATTCCCTCTGTTTAAAATGTTTGGAACAAAATATGGAAAAAGGGTAGAAGAAGAGGTAAAATGGACTGGAAGAACTTTAAAAGGAACATTCACTGACAAAAGCAAACTTGGAAGTGAAACCAGCGAGTTTAACCCTGAACTTGACAAGTACATAAAAAGATACATTAAGGACTCCTTAAAAAACAAGTACAAATAGGCAATAACTAATAAGTTCAAAAAGAGCCCATTATTTTTAAAATAAAATTCCCAAATATTTTAAAAAAAACTATTTTTAAAAAGCAATTAATAATAATCTTTTTTAGAATTAAAATAATCTTTTTTAGAATTAAAATAATCTTTTTTAGAATAAAAATAATCTTTTTTAGAATTAAAATAATCTTTTTTAGAATAAAAATAATCTTTT
>NZ_CALCYR010000125.1 GCF_937906425.1 uncultured Methanobrevibacter sp.
AAAATTCAAAATAAATGTCTTTTTTAAAAAAAATATGAAAATTCAAAATGAATAAAAAATTTAATCAAGTTAAAATTATTAAATAAAATTGAAAAATTATTGCTATTAATTAAATTATATAATTTAATATATTTAAGATTAATCTATTTTTACAAAAATTATTACCACTACATTTATAAATAAAAATAATGCAAATGTTAAAAAAAGACAATAACCGTTTAAGCAATTAGCAGGAGATAAAGAAGAAAAAAATAAAAAAATAAAACAAAATTATATATTCTAATAAAACATATACTATAATATGTTGAATTAGTAAAATAAATCTAAAATTGTTTTTCTAATTTTTTAAAATAAGATTATTTAATTTTCCAAAATAGTTTATGCAATTAAGAATTTAATTGTTTGTGAGTGAGTATATGATTGAAGACAGAATAAAAATCCTTAGAAGGGCAGCGCAAATCTCTTCAAAGGAAAAAAATGAAAAGGTATGGTGTGTCATAGCAGGAAATGACAGACTCCTTGATGACATTGCATATAATGCAATCACATCCAAGGATCGTGCGCAAATCATATTTAGAGAAACCATATCAGTCGATTCAAGATATACCGCAAAAATGTTTGATTGCATTCTTTTAAATGGAGAAGCTCTAAAAATAAGTGAATTAAGTAACCACACCCGTGAAGAGGGAGGAGCATCTCTTGAAATCACTTCAACCTATCTTAAGCGCGAACCTAACTTGCTTGTTGTTGTAGGTACTGAAGATTACATGAAGAAATTTGTTGGAAAACTGAACAAGAATGAAATCAGAATCAAGATAATTTTAGAGGACCATACAACAGGATTCATTAATGCACAATTAAAATCCGGTATAAGTCTCCCAAAATTCATAAAAAATACAGTTAATCCTATTTTAGACACAAGCGAAGTTGTCCTATCCACATTGCTTATTTCTGTTGAAGACGAGAAGAATATTGATAGAATTAAAGAAATCAGTCAGGAAAATAACTTATTTGGCATTGATTTAAAATCAACCATTCAAGACAAGGAACAAAACAAGACAGAAAATAAGGAAGAAAATAAAGAAAATAAAGAAAATAAGGATAAGGACAATAAAGAAGATTCTAAAGAAGAATCCGATAAAGAAAATTCTAAAAAAGAAGAATCTGAAGATAACGAAGAGAAAAAAGAAAAAGATAAAATTACTTTAATCTAATTATACAAAACATCACTTAATTTAACACCAAATTACTCATTTTAAAAAAATCTAAAAAAAATAAACCTAAAACAAACACCAAAAACACCCCCTTTAAAAAAAAATCCTAAAAAAATAAACCTAAAACAAACACCAAAAACACTCATTTTAATAAAAACTTTAATGAATTTTAAATAATTTTTTTAAAACTTTTACCCTTTTTTTAAATCCATTTTCCAATTATTAAAATCCCAATGAAAAAAATTATTTTAATTTTCAAAAAAGCTCTCAAAAAGCTTAAAAAAATAAAAATATACAAAAACTTATTATTAAGAAAAATAATAAATATATAATTATTATAGATTATTATAAATTTTATTGAATAATTTGTAAAGTGAATTTAAATATTATTTTAATTATGGAGGAATAACGTTGAGTATTTTCGGAAATGAAGACGCTATGGAAATTGAACCAACCAGAGTCGTTAAAAATAGTTTAGGTATTGATTTAGGTACCTTAAATACAGTAATTGCAAAACCATCAGGAGATAAATTTGACTTATACCAAATCCCTTCTGTTGTAGCTGTCAAAAGAGATGATCCATCTGCTGTACTTGCAGTTGGTGAAGAAGCAAAAAAAATGTTAGGAAGAACTCCTGAAGACATTATTGCAGTAAGACCTCTTAAGAAAGGTGTAATTGAAAACATTGCACAGGCACAAGCTTTACTTATCAGAGCAATGGAAATTGGTATTAACGAAGGAGAAACTGTGGGAAGAATTGTTATTGGAATTCCTGGAGACTCTTCTGAAGTAGAGAAAAATGCAGCTGAAGAAATCGGTAGAAAAGCTGGTGCAGAATATGTCCTTGTAATCAGTGAAGGATTAGCTGCAGCTATCGGTGCAGGATTACCTATTGCTGAACCTAACGGAACCATGGTTATTGACATCGGTGCAGGTTCTACAGATTTAGTTGTTATTTCCCTTGGAGGAATTAACGATATCGAAACCGTAAGAGTTGGTGGAGACGACGTTGACAATAGAATCGTTGAATTGGTTGCAGAAAAATACAATGTTGCAATAAGTATTCACGATGCAGAAGCTGCAAAAATCGAAGTTGGTATGATTCACTGCAGTGAAGAGTTTGAAAACTTAAGCTATGAAGTAATCGGTAAATCATTAGAAACTAACAGACCTAAAAAAGTTGTTATTGACTCAATGTTAGTTGCTGATGCAGTAGAACCAATCATTAAAGAAGTAATCGGCGGATTAAACCTTATCCTCGAAAGATTACCTGCAGAATTAATGATGGGAATATATACCAATACTGTAGCAGTTGGCGGAAGCTCCAGATTAAGAGGATTAAAAGAAAGATTATTTGATGAATCTGAAATCCCAATTAAAATCTCAGACGATCCAATGACTGTAGTTGCAAAAGGAACTGCAATCGTTGCTGCTGAACCATTAGCTTTAGAACCGGAAGTTCGTTTAAAAGCTATGAAATAAAATTAAAATTTATAGCGTTTTTTAAGAACAATACTATGGCTTGTATTTTTAAATACAACCCATAATATTCCTTTTTAAACAAATACCATACAAAACTATTTTTAAACACCAATTACTCTTTTTTATAAATTTTTTAATTCAGAACTCAATGAATTAAATAATTTTTTAATTTTTAATTCAATCTCCAATAAATAAAAAAAATAAATTTTTTATAAACTTAATTACACAAAATAGATTAGAAAATAATTTTTAAAAAAAATAAACTATTAAAAATTAAAAAATAAAAAATAAAAAATTTAAAAAAGATATTTTAAAACAAATGCAATTTAAGGATTTAATATTATGGATATTTTAGGATTGGATGAAGCGGGAAGAGGTCCTGTACTTGGCCCAATGGTTATTGCAGGTATTGTAATTCCGGCAAAAAAAGAAAAGATTATAGAACGTATGGGAGTGAAGGATTCCAAAAGAATCACTCCAAACCGAAGAAGTGTTTTATACAGAAAACTTACAAAAATGTTTGATTATGAACTTATTGAAATAAGTGCAAGGGAAATTGACAATTTAAGAGCAAGCGGAGTAAACTTAAATCAGATAGAAAAAAATGCAATGCTTGAGATTACAAGCAGATTAAAAGCAGATAAAATCATCATAGATTCCCTTGACATCAAGGAAGGAAGACTTCAGGAAGAGGTACAGGCATTTGTTGGAGGAAAAACTGAAGTCATTGCAGAACATAAGGCAGATGACACTTACTTGGTAGTTGGAGCAGCATCCATTCTTGCAAAGACCAGAAGAGATGAAATCATTGAAGAAATCAATAAGGAATACATTAAATCAACTGGTGATGAGGAAGGAATCGGTTCAGGTTATCCAAGTGATCCAAAAACAAAAAAATTCCTAACAAAATTCACTTACGATGAAATGCCGGAATTCGTTAGAAGAAGTTGGGGAACTGTTCAAAGAATAAAAGAAGCGGAAGAAGAGGAAAGAACCCAACAAAAATTAATGTAATTGTTTTTTTAAAAAGAAATCCTAAAGAAAATCCATAAATATTCAATCAAAAAAAGTCAATAAACACTTAAAAAAAGAAAAACTAGAAAAAAACTAAAATAAGAATAAAAAAAACTAAAAAAAACACTTAAAAATAAAATAACAATAAAAAAAGAATAAAAAACTAAAAAACACAAAAATAAAAAAGAATAAAAAAAATAAAGGATTATTCTGGATTTAATCCAGAAATATTCCATTTTTCATCAAAAATAGCTGCTACTGAACAGACAGGATGTTCAAATTCTGCAAATACGCCTTCATCAAAAATATATTTACAAGCATCATCAGGGTTTTCTGCAGCATAAACCACATCTTCAGGAGTGTTTTTCTCATAAGTAGAAATAAATTCTCCATTATCCCCATCTATTTTTCTAACCAATACCTTACTATCGGTTACAATACCCATATATGCTTCAAATTCATCTCCAGCCTTTACAACTGCAGCAATTCTTGGAGTATTATAATCATCCTTTTCATAATCCATTGTAATTAATGAATATGCCAAAGCATCCCTAATATTCATTCCAAGAGCTATCTTATCTGCAATAGGATCTGTTTGAGAACCATTTGAAATAATAGCCATATCATCAACTATTTTTAAACAGTTATATGCAATATAGGTATTTTTAAAAATATCCTTTTCAAAACCTTCCTTTGGAATAATTGCAGCCTCATCTTCAAGAACTTTTACTTGCCTATTTGGAAAAGATCTGCTTGAAACCCTATAAGACACATAAGGTTTTCCCTCTTCTGTTTTACCAGCTGAAATAATTCTTCCTAAATACATTTTATATCTCCAATATATCAATTCTTAATAAAAGATTACAAATTAAAAAGCATTATCAATATATATTACTCTGGACTATGTACAGCCTCTTGAGGACTCATTCCAGAAGGAGCCTTAATATATATTGCATGTTCACTCGTTTTAATCTGCACATCCCCCTGGTCAAGAACACGTGCATGAACACCAATTGCGTTTCCTCTTATTTCAGAAGACATATCCACCCCATCTACAATAACCTTCTGCAATCCTGCAACAGGAATCAAATAATATTCAGCATCTCCGGTTGTATCAGTCACATTAGGTTTTCCAGTGCCTGAACCATTGCTATCATCAACAGCAGCCGCACCGAAAGTACTTGTTACAACCAAAAAGATGAGTAAAGTAAATAAGATATCAATAAAAGGAACCAACTTAATTTCAGGCTCATCATTCATTTTTTCCTTATGACGTTTAATGTCTATTGCCATTTTACACACCTTATAAAAATAAAGTTCGTATAAATTTAAAGAAATATTAATTATAAATAATGGGATTAAATAAATAACCCCGGAAATTAAAACTATTGCCTAAGCTTACTCTCGCAATCCCAGACAAATTAAAACTATTGCCTAAGCTTACTCTCAGTAATCTCAGATTTTACATCACATTTTTCTAAAATAATATTACTTATACTTTTTTCAAGCATACTTGGTTTAAAAGAAATCTGAATATTGGAATAAGGGTCATTTATCTCTTTTACACTAACAATACCTTCTGCTTCCTGAAGAGCTTCAATTACACAAGGTAATTTTTCATAAACCCTTATCTTAATAACAGCATAACTCCAGTTTGTCATTTTAGTAGCCAATTCAATCTTATCCATCTCTGAATCAATCAAACCTTTAATGTAAGTGTATAAAGGCATGAGAACAATAGCTACAGCCAAACCAGTAATGGTAGTAATAAGTGCAATATAGATACCTTCTGCCATTGCAGCAGCATCTGGATTTACACCTAAAGTCTTAAATGTCATCCAAATACCTAATACAGTACCGATTAAACCTAAAAATGGAGCAAGTTCAATAATAGTCTTTAAAGTACTGATTCCATTTGTCATTTTACTCATTTCAACAATGAAAATCTGCTCCATACTTTCCTCTACTTCAGTCTTGTTCTTATATCCAATTTTTAATGCTTCAGACATGATTCTTGAAACAGGGTTTTTATAGTGGCTGATATTCTTTAAAGCCTCAATAGCTCCGCCCTGTTCCATGGATGAGGTAATGGTCCCCATAATCTCTGTTGCATCAATCTTACTAATTTTCCTAAGATAGAATACCTTCCTTATAGAGATTAAAAAACCATAGATACCAAGCAAAAGGATTATATAGGTGATAACCCCACCACTTTGCAACATCTCCATGATCATATCAAATCCATTAGTTAGCATTTCTATAATCATAATATCCTCTTTAAGTTAAATAACTTTTAAAAAATTCAAATCCCATAGGATTTTTATTCAATGAATTATTAAATAAATTAATGAATTATTAAATAAATTTACAATATAATTATAATTTTATTATTTTTAATATATAATTATATAAGGTCAAAACTAAATTTTAAAGAGAAAAAAGAAAACAATCCACAACCCCCAATAAAATTTCCATAAAAAGTCAAAACTGAATTTTAAAGAGAAAAAAGAAAACGATTCACAATTAACAATAGTTTTTTATATTTTCATGGATAAAATTTTAAACATGACTTTAGAATTATTTGGACTAAAAGAAATACCTTTGGTAAAAAAGGGAGACAATATAGCAAAAATTATAGAAGAGGACTTAAAAGAAGAGGATATCCCTCTTGAAGATGGAGACATAATCCTTATTGCAGAGACCCTTATATCAAAAGCAGAAGGAAACATAATCAAATTAGATGAAGTTGTTCCATCAGAGGAAGCTATAGAAATAGCTGAAAAATCTAAAAAAGACCCTAAACTTGTAGAAATTATTCTCAATCAATCAAAGGAAACTGTTGCAGTTGGACCTAATTTCATAGTAACCGAAACAAAACATGGTTTTGTCTGTGCAAACTCAGGCATAGATGAATCCAATGTTGAAGATGGCTTAGCTACCCCAATGCCTGTAAATCCAGATGAATCCGCAAAGGAAATTAGAGAATACCTTGAAAAGATTAGTGAAAAGGAAATCGCAGTAATCATTACAGACACTCAAGGAAGAGCATTTAGAGTAGGTGCAATCGGAACTGCAATAGGCTGTTCAGGCATTAATCCCCTTTGGGTAAGGGTTGGAGAGAAAGACCTATACGGAAGACCTCTTGAAACCACAGAAGTAGCTACCGCAGATGAGCTTGCAGCTGCAGCATCCTTACTTATGGGACAGGCAAATGAGGGAATTCCAGTAGTTCTAATCAGAGGCTTTGAAGCATTCAAGACCCTTAGAGACACTGAAACCGGAATCAAACCACTACTTAGACCAAAGGAATTTGATGTATTTAGAAATTAAAAGCTTTTCAAGAAACTTAATGAACTTTAAAAAATTAAATAAATTTTCAAAAATTTAATGAACTTTAAAAAATTAAATAAGTTTTCAAGAAGCTTAATGAACTTTAAAAAATTAAATAAATTTTCAAGAATTTAATGAAATTTTAAAAATTAATAATAATCAAGAATTTGGGATATAATGGTTAGAATTCTTTACCAATGCGAAAATTGCGATTTTTCATTTACAGACAAGGATTTGATCTTTTATCTGGATGGAAAGGATGAAAACAAAGAAGATGATTTAGATGAAATCCTTAATGAGGGATTGGACAATCTGAAGATAATTGAAGAAAGTCTAAATAAGGAAAACTCAGACAAGATGACAAAAGCATTAATATCAGGTTTTCTTTATGAAAATTATTGCCCCCATTGCAATGAATTAATCAAAACCTATGTTCCAGAGGATAACAGCTTATTTAGCCAAGAGGAAATTGAAAAAATATTGATAAGATATCTGAATAAAGAAAATAAATATGGTAAAAACACTAAAATAGTGTTCTTTGATTTTAAAAATACTTTTTATAAAGCCAGAAGAGAAATTCTTGAAAACAATTCATGTCCAAATTGTAAAAATGAAATGTCTCTAGTCATTTCCACAAAGATACCATGTCCAAAATGTGGGGAAAATCTTATGGAGACATTTTAATAAAGTCAACAAGTTTTAATTTTTATGCTAAAGGAGACATTTTAATAAAGTCAACTAGTTTTAATTTTTATAAAATAAGAATTTTTTTACTTATTTGAAAAATAATCTAAAAAGCAAATTTAAAAATAAGACACAAATAATATTTATACTAAAAACTAAAGGGTTTTAAAAATGATAACTATACTTTCCGGAGGAACCGGAACTCCAAAATTGATTCAAGGAATAAAGGAAATTTATCCTGAAGATGAAATATCCGTGATTGTAAACACTGTGGAAAACGATTACTTCTCTGGAGGCTACATTTCAGCAGACATCGACACTGTAATGTATACCTTTGCAGACATGATTGATGAGGAATTCTGGTATGGTATTAAGGGAGACACATTCCATATAAGGGAGCACCTAATCAAAATGGGAACCACAGAACTTCTAACCATTGGAGACATGGACAGAGCAATTGAAATCCAAAAGGCAATCATGCTTGAAGATCACACATTGACTGAAATCGTCGAATTCCAAAAGAACAACTTGGGAGTGAAGGCTGAAATCATTCCAATGAGTGATGAGGACTCTGAAATAAAAATCATCACCAAGGAATTTGGCGAACTTGAGTTTCACGACTTCCTAATCAGATACCAAATGGAAGGAGAAGTTCTGGAAGTCCAATACAGTGATGTTAAACCAAGCCCTAAACTTATTGAAACAATTGAAAAGTCCGACAAGATTATCATAGGCCCTTCAAATCCAATCACCTCAATTAGACCAATAACTTCAATTAAGGGCGTTGAAGATGCATTGAAGGAAAAAGAGGTTATAGCAGTTTCACCATTTATTGGAGAATCTGCATTCAGCGGCCCTGCCGGAAAATTCATGACTGCATTCGGTTATGAAACATCCTCAATAGGTGTTGCAGAATTATACAAGCCATTTTTAGACAAGTTAGTCATAGACAATCAGGACGAGGGTTTTAAGGAAAGAATAGAAGAGATAGTCCCTAAAGTGATTGTAACAAATACGTTTATGAAAACAATTGAGGACAAGATCAATCTTGCAAGAGTGGTATTGGACATGGAATAATCATTTCCCACTTATTTTAAAGTGAAAAAAACAGAATTATAAACTAAAAAGACTATTTTAACAAACAAACTGAAAAGAACATTTCAAACATTAAAAACTATTTTAACAAACAAACTGAAAAGAACATTTCAAACATTAAAAACTATTTTATCAAATAAAAACAATTTATTGAAAGTCTTTTTAAAGAATATTGAAATATTGGGACCAAATCCAAAATAAAAAACTAAATAAAAAGACAAAACCAAAAAAATGTATAGAAATCATACAATTTTTTAAAAAAATACTCAAATAAATATTAAAGTTTAAATATTATTTTAGTTATAACTAAAAGTATTTATTATTAGGTGAAAATATATGATACAAATGACTTTGATACAAATTGATAATTATGGTCCTTGGACAGTAACTCCAAAACCACGTACTGAATCTGACCTTCAAATTTTACAAGCAGAATTATTTGCAGATGTGCAAAGACAAATAGCTGCTAAAAAAGGTTTAGTGTTCTTTACTAGATTTGACAACTTACTAGCAGTAACCAACGGATTAACTGAAGAAGACCATATGAGAATTCAAAGATCTATAAGAAACAGATACCCTATCACCATAAGTATGGGAGTAGGAGCAGCTGAAACTGCACATGAAGCACAAAAATTAGCTACAATAGCTCTTCAAAAGGAAGGGGGAGCTCAGTCATCTGGAAGAAAAGAAATTTTAGCAATTGACAGTATTATAGAAAACCCAGAAGACAGTTTTGTACAGGCTGCACACATTGATATTAATAGTGTAACAGAAACCTTAACAGACATTGAATCTGCATTTGATACAAGCTTTATGGTAAATAAAGCACAACATTACTTAATGACCAAATTAAGAGACAAAGGCGCATTATTATTCTTCATCGGCGGAGACAACTTCATGTCCCCATGCAATGGATTAAGCGAAGATGACATTACCCAAATCCTTAAGGAAATCGATGAGGAAATAGGCATTGGTTTAAAAGCCGGTATCGGCAGAGCAGACAATATGGAAGACGCTGCATACATGGCGGATATCGGACTTGAAATCATTCGTGAAGGAAATAATCAAAAATGGATTCATGTAATAGAAGAACTTTAAAACAAAATGAATCCATACAAACTAATTATAACTGATTAATGATTTTAAATAAAATTAATAAGAAAACAATCAAAAATTAATCATTTATAATTAAAAGCTATTTTCACTTAATTTTATTTTCTTTACAAAATTTTACTTTTTTTATATTTTTATTTTAATTTACTCTTTTTTTTAAAAATTTCAATATAAGGATGTGTTAATATTAAAGTACTTGCCCCTATGGCCGGAATCACCAATGCAGAATTTGCTATGAAATTAATCCCCTATGGATTTGACACAGTTACAATTGGAGGATACAATACAGACAGAGAGTCAATTGAAGCATGTGAAAAGATCATTGCAAGAGGCAGAAAGGAATTTAACTATCCAATTGATGAAATCTACACAGTCATTGAAAATGAGGTCAATGCAATCAAGGACAATTTTAACATCACAGTTTCTGCAAACCTAAGGGCCACCACACCGGATCCGATTGTTGAAATAAGCAAAATAGGAAAACTGGACATTGTTGAAATAAATTGCCACTGCAGACAGGAGGAACTTGTCCAAGCGGGATGTGGACAAAGCATGCTTTTACGTCCAGATTTGGAAGACTATATAAAAGAAGTCGTTAAAAAGGCAGAATCTAAAGTTTCACTTAAAATGAGAGCCAATGTCGAAGGTGTGGACAATCTGAAAATTGCCAAATTGGCTGAAAGTTGTGGAGTTGACTATTTACACATTGACGCTATGAAATTGGGAGTAAGGGATGCGGACTTTGATTTAATTGAAAATATAGCAAATCAAACCAATATTTTCATTATTGGAAACAATTCTGTTAATTCAATTGCACAGGCTCAAAAAATACTGGACCATGGAGCCCAAGGATTTTCAATAGCAAGAGCTGCAATAAAAGGAAAATTAGATTTTGATTTAAATCAGATTTAATTTTTTTCAAATTTATCCTAAAGATTTTAATTCCTTTTTATTAATCATTCCCCATCTGATTTTAAAAGAAATTATTCTTTAAAAATTTAATTCTGAAAAACATTAAATTCCAATAAAATAATCATTCTATAAAAATCTTTTTGAAAAAATTATACTAATAAACCGCCTAAAAAAATATTTAACTAAAATCCCGCTAAAAAATATGCCCCCAAAAATTTATAAAAAAGATAATAAAAAATTACATTTTTTTATGAAATTGCAAAAAATAATCCAAATTTATATTAATAATATCAATTATAAATATAAATTAATATAAAAAAATTTTTTTAAGAAAAAATTATGCTAAAAATAATTCATTAAAAAATAAGAAAAGGTGGACTTATGTCTTTCATAACATTAAAAAATATTAATAAGTCATTTAATGGTGAACAAGTTCTAAAAGATATTAACTTAACTATTGATGAAGGTTCTACATTAGGGATTCTTGGTAGAAGCGGTAGTGGAAAGTCTGTATTAATAAACATGCTTAGAGGTACCAAAGAATATGCTCCAGACAGCGGGGAAGTTATCTTTAACATTTCAATCTGTGAAAATGAAAAATGCATGCATGTTGAACCTGCTTCAAAGGCTGGTGAAAAATGCCATGAATGTGGAGCAGAATTAAAAGCTAAGGAAATTGACTTTTGGAATGCTGACAGATTGGAAAAGGCAGCAATCAGAAGAAGAATCTCTATCATGCTTCAAAGAAACTTTGCATTGTACGATGAACAAAGCGTAATTGAAAACGTATTGAATGCAATGGGTGATGAAGGCAGATATGAAGATGAAAACATCTATAATGCAATCGATTTATTAGAAATGGTTCAAATGAGCCACAGGGTTACTCACATTGCTCGTGACTTAAGTGGAGGAGAAAAACAAAGAGTAGTTCTTGCAAGGCAATTGGCTAAAAACCCAATGCTGTTTTTAGCTGACGAACCAACAGGAACCTTAGACCCTCAAACTGCTGAAAAGCTTCACCAAACCTTGATTGAAGGTGTAAAGGAAGAGGGAATCAGTATGGTAATTACCTCCCACTGGCCAGAAGTCATGAACCAATTGGCAGACAATGTTATCTGGTTGGAAAATGGTGAAATCATTGAAAATGGAGAGCCTGGTCTTGTTGTTGAAAAATTCCTTGAAACTGTCCCTCAAGCTGACAAGGTTGAAAGAACAGAGCACTACGAACCTGAAATTAAAATCCAAGACATTAAAAAGCATTACTACTCCATTGAAAGAGGTGTGGTTAAAGCTGTAGACGGAGTAAGCCTAACCATTAACAAGGGAGAGATCTATGGTATTGTAGGTCTCAGCGGATCAGGAAAAACTACATTGACCAAGATGATGATTGGATTGACTGAACCAAGTGCGGGAGAGCTTGAAATCAAGTTAGGTGACGAATGGATTGACATGAAAAAGGCAGGTCCATTAAACAGAGGACGTGTAACTCCATACTTAGGTTTATTACACCAAGAATATTCATTATATCCTCACAGAGACATTTTAGGAAATTTAACTGATGCAATTAGTTTAAATCTCCCTGCAGAATTTGCAAAAATCAAAGCTGCACATATCCTTGAAACTGTAGGATTTGAAAAGGACAAGGCTATGAGCATGCTGACCAAATGGCCTGATGAGTTAAGTGGAGGGGAAAGACACAGAGTGGCTCTTGCACAAGTTCTCATTAAGGAACCTAACATAATTGTATTGGACGAACCAACCGGTACAATGGATCCTGTTACAAGAATTATTGTAACAAACTCCATCTTAAAAGCAAGAGACGAACTTGACCAAACATTCGTAATCATTTCCCACGACATGGACTTTGTATTAGACGTTTGTGACGAGGCAAGTTTAATGAGAGGAGGAAAGGTCCTTAAAACTGGAACTCCTGAAGAAATCGTTTCTGAATTAACTGGAGAAGAAAAAGAAGACATGCTTAAAGACCATTAATCTTCTTTTCTTATTTTTCTTTTTTATTTTTATTTTTTATATTTATTTTTTTGTATTTTTTATTTTTATTTTTTATTTTTATTTTTGCTAATTTTTTATTAAAAAAGAGAATTTACTCTTTATTTTTTTATTTAACAATTTTTACAAATTTTTTATTTTAACTAATTTTCATTAAAAAAAGAGAATTTGCTCTTTATTTTTTTATTTAACTATTTTTACAAATTTTTAACTTAAAAAAACTATTTTTAACGAATTAAATATTAAAAAAAACTATTTTTAACTAATTAAATAACTTAAAAAAACTATTTTTCCATAATATTATAACTCAATAAAAACAATGTTTATTACTCAAAAAGCCATTTTTTAAAAAAAGTAATAATTCGAAATAAATTTCCATTATTAAATTAAAAAATTTTATAAATATAAAAAACTAAACTTAATATGTATTAATATTTTAATTACATTATCAATTATTAAAACATTTTTTAAATTTATATAAAATCATAAATTAAGGAGAATAATTATGGCATGGGATGATGCACCGTCACACATTTGTAGGGGAGGAGATGTGAGAGGATTAGCATTTTGTTGTCCTCCTGTAAAACCTTGTCCTATCATGAATGCATTAAGGGAAATAGGAATTACCCCTCAAGAATATTTAGACATTAAACAGAAATTTGCAAGAGAAACCAGATTAGGAGAAGGTCCTGGAACTTGTTTTGGATCTTTAGTATGGTGTTGTAAAACATCAAAACCTTGTCCTTTAAGAGATATGACATTAAACCAAATAGGAATGAGCGAAGACGAATATCTCACACTTAAAAAACAATTGTCAGAAGAAATATTAAGTGCGGGAAATGCACCAAAATCTTCAGAAGCAGCAGGCGCTCTTGCAGAAACCTTTGGAATAAGTGTTGATGAAGCTGAAAAAGTTCTTGGAGAATGCAATAACGATTTAAGAATGGCTGTAAAAGTACTTAAATTAAAAGAACTTGAAAGTTAAGTTAAAGCTTTAAAAAACCAATCCAACTAAATATTATAAAGTAAAGCTTTAAAAAGCCAATTAAAGCTTAAGATTAAATTAAATTAATTCAATTATACAATCAAAAGATGTGAGGAATTTTATGGGATTGACTTCTCTATTTTTAGAAGTGGAAAATAAAAATGTTTTTATTTTAGGAACTGGAGAAGTTGCTACAAGAAGAGCGAACAGATTCCTTGATAAGGGCGCTAATGTTATTTTAGCAGGAAATAAAATAAATAATGAATTAATTGAAAAAGGAGCTATCCTAAAACCTTTAAAAAATCTTGAAGAATTGGTTGAATGGAGCGATATTGTAATTCTTGCAAGCGGAGATGAAGAATTAAGCGAATATATCGCTTCAATAAGTGAAGGAAAATTATTGAACCGTGCAGACAAACCTGAAAAAGGAAATGTCATTGTTCCAACAAGCTTTTTAATTGATGATATTGAAATATCTATTTTTACAAATGGGAAAAGTCCTTTAATGGCTAGAAAATTAAGAATGAAGATTCAGGAAACCATTACAAAAAAGGACTTGCTTGAACTTCAATTACAGGAACATGCCAGAAATCTTTTAAAGGAAAAAACCGAAAATCAAAAAATAAGAAAGGAATTCCTATATAATCTTGAAGAAAATGAAGAGATTCAAGATCTTTTAAAAGAAGAAAAACTTGAAGAAGCTAAAAAACTTGCAGAATCCTTAATTGACAAAATGGATTAAAAGAATTGATTAATTCATCTTTCTAATTAAAAATCAAAAAATCAAAATCAATTATTAAAAAAAAATCAATAATAATCTAAAATCAATTATTAAAAAAACTAAAAATCAATTTAATTAATTATAAAAAATTAAAAATGGGAGAGGCTAAATTGATAATCAATATACGTGTGGATTATACAATTGCAGACATAGAAACAATGGAAAATGTCTCAAAAGACTTAAAAGAATTGTTTATTGAATTTAAAAACGTTTTTGACATTAGAGAGTATATTGAAATCAATACATGCAATAGATATGAATATTACATTTACACAGACAAATATGACACCTTCGACAAAAAGCCTCTCAATTGCACAAATGACAATATCATCACAGAATATAATGATGATGCAATACTTCACCTATTCAGAATGACCTCCGGATTGGAATCAATGATCATTGGAGAGGACCAAATACTGGGACAAATCAAGGATGCAAAAAACAAGAGCGAAAAGGAAGGTCACTGCGGTGAAACATTAAATACTATTTTTACAAAGGCAATCCATGTAGGACAAGTTGTTCGAAACAAAACTAAAATCAACCAAGGTTCAGTTTCCATAGGTTCTGCAGCTGTTGACTTGGCAGAGGAGCATCTTGGAGACCTTCAAAACAAGGAAGTTCTTGTTATCGGTGCCGGAAAGATGGGAACCCTTGTTGCAAAGGCATTGGCTGAAAAGAATCTTAAGGCTATTTTTGTGGCAAACAGAACATATTACAAGGCAGTGCAACTTGCAGAGGAACTTGATGGACAGGCAATTCTATTTGATAAGTTGGAAGAAAAACTATTAAATGCAGAACTTGTAATCAGTTCAACAGGATCACCTCATCCAATCATCAATAAGAAAAGGCTTGTAAAAGTCTTTGATGATAATGTTCCGGAACAAATGATGATTATTGACATTGCAAATCCTAGAGACATCGAGGATGACGTTCGAGAATTGGGAATCAACCTATTCAATATTGATGACTTGAGAGGAGTTGCAGAAAAAAATAAGAAGCTTCGTGAAAATGAGGTTATCGAGGCGGAAAATATAATCAAAGATGAGTTTAATTTACTTAAAGAATCCTTTAATTTAATTGAAATAAATCCAATACTTGGTAGTTTAAGAGCATCTATGGAAGAAATAAGACAACGTGAAAGTCAAAAGGCAATAGTTAAATTAAACCATGTAGATGCAAAGACTATAAAAACAATAGATAAGATGACTAAATCAATTGTCAATAAGATATTCTATGACATTTCTGAAAATGTAAAGAAATCCGCACAAAACAATGAAGAAGACATTGTTAAATTATGCGAAACTATTTTTAAAAGGGAATAATTAAAAAAAAATAGTTTAAAATAAAAATAAAATAATAATTAAGAATAAAAATTAAAAAAAATAGTTTAAAATAAAATAAAATAAAAAAAAGTAAAATAATAAAGTAAAAAACAGATGTAAAAAACTATTCAAACATGCCCTTAACTTCTTCTTTTTTATATTTATTTAAATCCAATGCAAAACTAATATCATCCATATCCACTATTTTCTTGTCATTAATTATTGCATTATGAAGAGCTGTCTTAAGCATTTTTTCCTTAATGTCCCTTCCAGACATTCTTTTAGACAATTTAACTAATTTTTCAACATCCAAATCATAATCAATAGGGAAAGTATTAAGGTTTAGTTCAATGATCTCTTTTCTTTCTTCATCATTTGGCAATTTAAATTCAATTTCCTCTTCAAAACGACTTCTGATTGCAAAATCAATTGAAGATGGATTATTAGTTGCAGCAATAGTTACAACACCATCATTTGCATCAATTCCATCCATTTCTGTAAGAAGGGAATTAACAATCTCTGCAACATCTCCCCTTAAGGACTGATATGATCTATGAAGAGCGATTGCATCAATCTCATCAATGAAAATCAATGCAGGAGCAGATTTGGAAGCCAAGGAAAACAATTCATGAATCTTATTTGCAGCATCCCCTACATGGTCTCCAATCAATGAGGTTGCCTTGATTAAAAAGAGCTTAACATTTAATTCATTTGCCAAAGCCTTTGCCATCATGGTTTTTCCAGTGCCAGGCAATCCATAAAACAAAACGTTTTTTGGAGCCCAATCACCGAATTTCTCAGGATCTTGAAGATATTTGGAAATAAGCTTTGTTTTCTTTTTTGCATTTTCCTGACCTACAACATCATCAAATAAAATACCTGAGTTTTCACGAACAAGCTTTTCCTTTTTGGTTTTTTCCTCACTTTCAATAATTATTGAAGTCTTATCTGTGATGACAGACTCTTCAGGATAAACCGTAACGACCTTGAATGCATAATCTGGAATGATTTTTTGATCAAATAGATAATCTCCACTTTTTACAAGAGTTCCGCCCCATTGTTCAAGGGCATACTGTTGAAAAAGAGGCATGTTTGAAATTTCAATGTCTGCCCCTTCCAATAAACCAAAATTAAATGGATACCCTTCAGCCTTAAGTACAACAAATTGAGCATCCATATCAATATCTTCAAGATTAGTTTTAACTGAAAGTTCAGACTTCTTTAGTTTTAAACTCTTATTATCAGATTTCAAATTATCACATTCCATATAAAGACAAAATAAATTAAATCAGTAAATAATTTAATAATTAAATTATTAAAATTGATTTAAAAAAAATAATCATGACACAAATAATTTAAATAAAAAATTAAAAAAATTATTTGAAAACAATAATCATGACACAAATAATTTAAATAAAAATTATTAAAATCAATTTATTACAATAGGATATTTAACTTTATAATTTGAATTATTTAAATATTATCAATTAATTATAAATACTTGAAAAATTAGGAGAAAAAAGAAAAAAATTTAAGAAAAAGATTAAAAAAATAGCCAAAATAAAAAATAAAAAATAAAAATTGAAAAATAAAATGAAAAAAGAGAAAATTTAAGAAAAAATAATAAAAAAGCCAAAATAATAATTGAAAAATAAAACTCCGGAATGACTTAAAATTAAATTAAGGAGTCATAAAGCTTTTTCATTCTTAAAGCGTCCTGATCTATCAAAGGAGTTTCACAAATAATGGTGGCCTTCCAATCGTTTTCAATCAGATTCAATAAAAGGTCCTTTATGTGAGGACCGTATTCATTACTTTCAGCCAATGTGTGATGTTTTCTCTCGCCTGCATAAGTGTATTCGATTGTAGTGAAATGACAATGAAGTCTGTCAATGTCTAAATTGTCTTCCAATTTAGAAAATATGCAATTGTAATCTTCCTTTTCATTTAAAAGACCTCTGGCCCTTGCATGAACATGGGCAAAATCAATTGTAGGTTCAAAATGATCAAAACTTGCACACATTTCAATGATTTCATTAAGATTTCCTAATTGGGAACGTTTTCCAGTGGTTTCAGGAGCAAAGGTAAAGTTTTCAATTCCCTCTTCCTCACAACGTTCAAGAAGTCTTGCATAAGTTTTTTTAGCCAAATCCATACAAAGTTCAGGTTTTCTGTTGGAATAAAACCCAGGATGGAAAACAAGCCTGTAGGCACCCATAAGCTCTCCCGCCTTAGCTGACTGAACCAAACGTTCAATGGAACTGTCTATCTTCTCCTCTTCCTTGGAACAGACATTAATGTAATAAGGACAATGCATTGACATTAAAACCCCATTTTTCTCTGCAAGTTCCCTAAGTTTAATTGCAGAGGACTCTCCAATACGAACGCCATAGGTTGACTGGTATTCAAATGCATACAATCCCAAAGGACCTAAATAGTTAGGAGATTCAAAAGCCTTTCCCTTAAAGTCTATTGGCTTTCCAGCCGGACCAAAAATAACCTTATCTTTCATAAAAACACCTTAAACGAATAAATAATAAATATAATGAAAATTAAACAAAGAAATCAACAGAAAACAATAAAATCAAAATAAAATCAAACAAATCAACTAAAACCAATCAAAATTATTAAATATTAAATTAAAAACAGAATAAAAGAAGTAAAATGAATAAAAATAGAAAAAAGAAAAAAATAATAAAAATAAATAAATCAAAGGATTTATTTAATTAATTATAAAATTCCCATTGCCTTATTGGTTTTAGCAATGGATTTTTCATTATCAGATTCCATTTCAAGTAAAGCGCGAATAGCATCTACATTTTCTGGAACTACATCAGATTCCTGATGTACAGCTTGCATGTAGAACAATTCATTGTCCACTACATTAATGGACTCTTTCCATACTGGAATCTCATATAAATCATTTCTGCTTCTTCCTAAATCCTTAGCATATTCCATAAGTTCAGCAGTAGAACCTAAACCTTCAGCAGCTTCAACAACCATTACTCTGGAACGTTTTTCAAGCAAGTCAATAATTTCATCATTGCTTACCTCATTACCGATTTCAACCATTAAGTTGTGTTGGTGCATCAAGGTAGTAGGAACAAGTAAAGCCATTGTAGTTACATCAATACCTTTCATTACGGTTTTTACATCAGGACCGTGGTGAGAAGGTACTTTTGGAGGGTTAGGAACAATTGCATTAATAGGACCTTTTTTAACTTCAGAAGGGTCGGATCCTCTTCTAACCATTACAGCACGAACCTTTTTAATATCAACTAAAGGATTGAGGGTATGTAATGTACGGGTTAAACCGGTAGTGTTACAGGATACAACTCTGGTATATTCTGCACCATATGAATCATCATAATTGGAGAATGAATTAAAGGACAATCCAGTTAAGTCATGGTCTTCTCCACCTTGATAAATAGCCTTTACACCAGCCTTCTTATACATTTCAAGGTTTTGAGGTCCAATGTTTCCAGGAGTACAGTCAACTACAATATCAGCTTCCTGAACCATGTCTTCAACAGTTCCTGCAATTTCAATTCCCGCTTCGGCAAAAAGGTTTTCTCTTTCAGGAATTCCAATATATAAAGGATAACCTTTTTCTTCCACAGCAGTTCTTGCTTCGAAGTTTGGTCTAGTTTTACTTACACCAATAACTTTCATATCATCTTGAGCAGCAACAGCATCAGCCACTCTTTTACCAATAGTTCCAAATCCATTAATAGCTACAGATTTCATTTTCAAACAACCTTAATAAAATTGATATGAATTTAAAAAAATAATTAATTCATATAAATTAAAAAATCAAATAGTTTATAAATTCTAAAAGTTTATAAAAACTTTTAAGATATAAATAAAGATTTATAATTTAATCTATATAAAATTTGATGTTTAAATTTAAAAAATAGAAAAAATAGATGTTTTAAAAAAAAATATTTTTTAAGAAAAAATTAGAAAAAATCAATTTAAAAAAAATATAATAATTTATTAGAAAAAATAAATAAATTATTTAAAAATAAGTATTAAATAATTATTTTTTAATTAAATAAGAAAAAATAGCTTAAATAAAAAAATAATGATTAAAATTATAAAACTTTAAGATTTAAGTCCTTACGAGGAACTATCCTCTGATATTTTACATTAGGATATCCAATTACCATGCAAGTTACAACATCATGTCCCTTTTCCAGTTGCAAGAGATTTTTAAGTTTTTTACTTAATTTTGTACATGCCACAAAAAATCCGCTGTAAAGAACTCCCAAACCAAGGCTTTCAGCCATTAGTTCCATATATGCACTTGCAAGACCTCCGTCAACATTGCTTTTGCTTGAAACTACAATAACAAGAGGAGCTCCCTTAAAGAAGAAATGATCGTCAATGTCAATCCTTTTTAAAAATTCGATAAATGGAGAACCGAACTTTTTACCCTTTCTAAACAAGTTTACACAAATCTTTTCAGCTTCATTTTGTTTGGAGCCTAAAATTGTATATGAAACCTTTTGGGAATTGGCTCCTGTTGGACTGTATCTGCCTGCCTCCAAGATTTTATCAATTTTTTCCTGTTCAACTTCCATATCCTTGAACTTACGTATTGTTCTTCTGCTTTTCATTGCCTTAAGTAAAGTTTCATCATCGATTTCAGTCATTGATATAACATTTTCATCATCAAAATCATAATTGGCCATAGTTATGGCCCCATTTGGACAAATTGCAAAACAATGCCCACATTCAATACAGCCTGAATCATGTGTACAAACCTTTCCATTTTCCAAATAAAGATAAGAGTTAACACAGTCATTTACACATAATGAGCAAGCAATGCACTTTTCATCATCCACCTTGATAAAATCCATAATAAATCCCCAAAAAATTATAATAATATTTTTAATTTTATAATATAAAAAATATTTGAACTTAAAATAGAAAAAGAGTAAAAAATTTAAAAAAATACTTGAAAATACTGAAAAATAATCATAAAAATACTAATATCATAA
>NZ_CALCYR010000126.1 GCF_937906425.1 uncultured Methanobrevibacter sp.
ATTTAAAAATAATAATAAATTATGTGTTATCAATAATTACTATTTTTTATTTATTCCCCATTAAAGACTTGAGCCTGTGCATTTCTTAAAATGTGAACATTATTTCCTATTCTATAACCTTCCTCTTCAGCCAATTCCCCATAAGCAACCAACATTTCAAGGTCTCCGTGAGCAGGAATAATATGCTTAGGCTTTAACATTCTAAGGAAGTCCCTATGGTCTTCCCTTCCTGCATGTCCTGAAACGTGTGCATTTGAATAAATCCTGGCTCCATTAGCCTTTAATTTAGCTTCCATAATATGTCTGTTTGCAACATTTGATGGATTTGGAATGATTGATGCTGAAATGATTACATTATCACCCTTCTTTATATTGAATGGAGTTCTTCCGCTAGCAATCCTTGGAAGAAGAGCATCAGGCTCTCCTTGGTGACCTGTGGTTACAAGCAAATACTTGTCCCTGTCATCCTCAGCCTTCATCAAAGCCTTGTTTACAGCCTTTGGAGAACCGTAAACATAAGCGTTAGGGGGAAGTTTAAGGATTCCCAATTTTTGAGCGATTCCACAGAACCTTTCCATGGATCTTCCTAAGAAAAGAATTTCTCTGTCACTGCCTTTTGCAATGTCTGCAATTGTTTGAATCCTTTCAACGTGAGAGGAGAATGTAGTGACAATCATACCGTTTTTAGCCTTTAAAGGTTCTTTCATCAAGTCTTCCAATATGATTCTTGCAACCTTTTCAGAATAGGTTCTTGTTTCTGTGTGATTAGTAGCATTGGTTGTTTCAACAATAAGGGCTAAAACACCTTTTCTGCCTAATTCCCTAAGCCTGTTATAGTCAGGCGGCGGGGAAACCTTTTGATGGTTGTCAAACTTAAAGTCAAGTGCATAGACTATTATTCCTTCAGGAGTGTGTAAAACCGGGAACACGGCTTGAGGAATACTGTGAGTGGATTGTACAAATTCCAGGGTAATGTCCTTGGACAATTTAAGCTTACTGCCTGCATTTAAAGGTCTTATTGGATTTTTAACCTTAAATTTACGTTCTCCTTTAATTGTTTTTTCAATGAGTGCAGTAGTATATGGAGTTCCAATAATTGGAGCATCATATCTGTGTGCAAGCTTTGCAACAGCTCCTATGTGGTCCAAGTGACCGTGGGAAAAGACAATAGCCTTAACCTTTCCATCAACATCCTTCATCAAGGTATCATCAGGAATTACGCCCCTTTCTATTAAATCCAAACTATGCATTCTGTCAATATCTGTATCTTCATGTATGCTAATTCTGTCTAAGTGAATACCCATATCGAATATGATTACATCTTCTCCAACCTTTACGGCAGTCATATTCTTTCCTACTTCCTCGTATCCACCTATTGCAATTACTTCTACTGTCATTAATTGCCTCCTTAATTTTCCTAATAAATAATAATTATAATTTTAAATTTTGTTTTTTAATATTTGCAAATTCTTCAAGAAACCTTAAAAAATTGATTTAAAATTTATCTTCTTGCATATGCTTTTACATCAAAGCCTCTTGCTTCTAACCAGTCCTTAGTTTCTCCCTTAATAATGAGATTAGACTCCTTTAACTCTTCTATATTATTTGCTCCAACTAAAAACATTGCAATTCTTAAAGATTCATTGAATTTGTCAATCATTTCATTTAAAGCATCCTGCCCTTCATATGCTCCCTTTAATGCAGGAAGAGCCATGCCAACAGCGTCTGCACCAAGAGCAATAGCCTTAGCCGCATCAAGTCCTGAACGAATTCCTCCAGATGAAATCACAGGAATGTCTACAGAATTAACCACTTCAACAGTGCTTACCGCAGTAGGAATTCCCCAATCCCAGAACAATTCACCTAAATAACGATCTTCAGCACGGTAGGTTTCAACAGCAGCCCAACTGGTACCGCCAGCACCTTCAATGTCAATGAAACTGACTCCTGCCTTTTCCAATTCGATTGCATCTTCAGCAGAAATACCTGTACCTGTTTCTTTAGCCATTACAGGAACATTAACAGTTTTACAGATTTCAGCTATTGAATCAATGTAACCTCTTGCATCAACATCACCTTCAGGCTGAATGGACTCCTGGAGAGGATTTAAGTGAATAGCCAATATGTCACTGTCCAATATTTCAATAGCATCAAGCGCCAAATCGTTTTGAGGAGCTCCAATATTTCCTAAAATCAAAGCGTCTGGAGCATTTTCACGAACAACATCATAAGTGTCTCGCAATTCAGGATTTACAATAGCTGCCCTTTGACTTCCAAGACCTAATCCAATATTTCTCTCTTGAGCAATAATTGCCAATTCCTTGTTTATATCCTTGGCAACCGGATGCCCTCCAGTAATTGCTGTAATGAAAAATGGAGAATCAAGTTTTTTTCCAAAAACTTCTGTGGAAAGATCTATATCCTCTTTATGAACTTCAGGTAAAGCCCTATGAATTAATTCAATATCTTCAAAACCTGTATTTTTATCCTTGTAATTAACATCATAATTCTTACAAATTAATAAATGTTCCAATTTCCTATCAGATATCATTTTTCCCTCTTTAATAAGTAAATAAATTTTTTAAATAAATCTTTAAATAAAATTTAAATAAAATTTAAATAAATTTTTTAAATAAATTGATTAGTAAAAATCATAAATTAGCTTTTAAGAAAAAAGAAGTACTAAAAGACCGATTTAATTTCTAAAAGCAGTATTAAATTTTCTAAAAGCCCTATTTAGCTTAAAGAAAAGCCTAAAAACATAATTCATTATTGTAGAATAAATAATTAAAACAAAATGAATCAAATGGAAAAATCCTAAAAAAAGTCTAAAGAATAATTAAAAATCAAAACAAATGCATTTAATCCATCAAATGATTAAAAAATAAATAAATAAAATACTTTTAAAAAGAAAACTAAATTAAAAAACTTAATTAAGCATTTAGAAAATTGTTCTTAAAAAATATTTAAAATATTAAATTCCTTTTAAATAATTAAATAAATTCTCTCCAATGATTTTAATAAAAAATTGTTTAAAAAATTAATTTCAAGCAATAGCTATCTGATTAATTATTATCCTCGTGTTTATTAGGATTTCCCGAAATTTATAAATTAGCATCTTTAATATAAACATATTAAAATTTATAAATTCAAAATTATATTTCACATATAATTCAGTTATTTATATATTTAAATATTATACTATTTAAATATTAAGTTTAAATAGTTTAAAATAGTAAAATTTCTTGAAAGAATTAAAAATAAATGAAAAAATGGGGAATAAAAAAATTTTAAGAAAAATAATTAAAAAATAGGATAAATTTCTAAAAAATATTCAGAAAAAAAAATTGAAAAAAATAAGAAAAAATTTTTAAAAAATAGGATTAAAATAAAAATAAAATAAGTTAAAAATAATTAAAAATAGAGAAAAATTTTTAAAATTCCAATGATTTTAATTAAAATTTAGAGATTTTAGTTCCTCTAACCTCTTCTCCTTGAAGAGCCTTGGAAACAGCTCCCTCTTCATTGGCGTCAATGATTTCAGAGGAAATATTATACTCAGCAAGCTCTAAAAGCTCTTTTACCTTTCCAACCATGCCCCCAGTAACATCCACATTGGTTGTAGACTCTAAGGATTTAATGTCCTCAATGGAACTTACCCTATCTATATGAACTGCATCATCATTTGTTTTAGGATTTTTTGTATAAACCCCATCAACATCAGTTCCTAAAACGATTCTATCTGACTTTAGGAATTTAGCAATGTACTGAAGAATCTGATCTCCTGAAATAACAGCAAACTTAAGCTCTGAATCCAAGACAACATCACCGAATAAAACCGGAACATAACCTTCATGAAGGTATTTTTTAATGATTTCCAAATTACATGTATCGATTCTTTTGTTGTGACTTGTAATAAATGAGGAAGGCGGAATTGCAATAGCTGGAATACCCTTTTCCAATAAAGAAGCACAAATAATTGAATTTAACCTTTTAACCTCATTTTGAATCTCACAAAATCCAATCCTTTTGCTTAAATAATCCTTCATTTCAAAAGGTTCGCCAATAGCATATTTTTTAGCAGGAGGATGTCCGAAAGAACCTGCACCATGCACAATAATAAGACCATCAACCAAATCACTGGAAATCTCATCAGCATAAAATGATTCCCTAATCTCTTCAGAGATCCTATTTAAACTTTCATAATCAACTTCAGGTTCATTAGAATCCTTTTCAGTTAATATGCTTCCACCAATCTTTAAAATAATCATAAAAAATCACACAAAAATGAAATAATTAATAAAACAATTAAAATAAACTTAAATAAAATAAACTTAAATAAAATTAACTAATTAAAACCAAATAATTTATAAAACAATTAAAATAAACTCAAATAAAATTAACTAATAGGAGGAGCCCTACGATTAACCAAAACTCCATCTTTAGAGAATTTTACCTTAATTGTTCTGTCTTTCTTATTGATTGCCTCCGCTACAGAATCAACAGTATAATCCTTACATAATGAAATCATGCTTCCTCCACCACCGGAACCTGTGATTTTAGAAGCCAATGCACCATTTTCCCGAGCTGTATAAATCATACGGGACAATTCAAAAGTATTTACACCTAATGAATCAAGTAAGCCCTGATTTAAATTCATCAATTCTGCAATCTTCTCAATGTCATTTTTTAATATGGCCACTCTTGCCTCATTTGCAATCTTACCCATGGTGCCAATTATTGGATCAATCAATTCAGGATAGTTTTCCTTTAATTTCCTTACGTTTCTAACCATTTTACCAGTATTACCGTATTTAGAGGTATATCCTATAACAAATGGAGCGTCAAGACTTTTATCAAAATGAACGATTCTCTTCTCACGGGACAAGTATACAAGCCCTCCATAGGTACTTACCAAGGTATCCAATGGGCTGGCTATTCCCTGAACATCCTCTTCAACACCATGAGCCTCTTCAGCCAATTTTTCCTTGGTTATTGGAACTCCATGGTATTTGTGCAAAGCGGCAATTGTTGCTACTGTTACAGCTGCAGAAGAACCTAATCCAGAACCTATAGGCAAATTAAGACCTAGATTAACATCTATGTTACTGTGATCGTGAAACTTGCCCATGGCATTTAAAATATAACGAATAATGCCGGGCTTACCTTTTTTTAAGATATAAGTTCCTCTACGGGTGTCCAAGACTACCTCAAAACCTAAATCCTGAGATTTTAAAGTGGAATAGTTATTTGGAGACTTACGAATGCTTACAGTAGCCCTTTTATTAACTGCCCCCGCAATAGCAGGTTCATCATAGACTACAGAATGTTCTCCAAATAGAATAGTCTTTCCAGGTGCAGAAGCTACAGCAAGTTTCGCCATTTTCATTTCTCCAAAAGTTCAATAAACAAATATAAACAAATATAACAAATATAAACAAATATTCAATAAGTTAATAATAAAAAAATTAAATAAAAACTTTTTGTTTTTTAAATTAAATTATGTTTTAATGCTAAAAGCTTAAAAACATATTTGAAACATTTAAAAAACTTATAAAAAATTATAGATATTTATAAGTTTATCTTAAATACTATAAATAGTATACTATAAATATGGAAGAAAAGGAATGTTATAACTGCAAATATCTTGAATTTGACATAAACTTATGCACCCAATACTTTTGTATTTTTCATGAAAAGCTAATAAACCAGTCTGACAGCTGCAAGGATTGGGTAAAAAAGGATTAATAGGTAAAATAAATAAAAATAATAGCTAAAATAGAAAATAAATTATTAAAATAATTAAAATAATTAAAATAAGAAAGTAAAATAAGTATTAAAATAAGTATTAAAATAAGTATTAAAATAAGTATTAAAATAAGGAAAATAAAGTAAAATAAATATAATAAGTTTTAAAATAAGAAAAATAAAATAAAATAAATTAAATAAATAAAATAAATTATTAAAATTATTTAAATAAACTTAAATAAATCAAATTAGTGAACTTAAGATAAAAATAATAAATAATTGGATTAAAATCCCAATTAATACCATATTCCAGAGCCATAGCCCACTACAGAAGCATAATCCAAAGTAATGTCACCGCTTGTGGAATGCATTAAAAGTTCAAAATTCTTTTGAGACAATTTTTTAGAATATTCCATAGCAACCATAGTTGGACCGTATCCACACATAGTAATCTGTTCCTTTTGAACAACTTCGTAGAGTCCTTCAGTATTTCCACTTTTCACTTCATTAAACACCAAGTTGTCATGTTCAATTGTCTTTTCCTGAGACTTAAAATGAGACAAATCAGTGCTGTCTATAAGGGTAATATTCCTTCCCAATTCCTCCCTTGCCTCATAAATTGAATTTGCCAAATCAATTGAAGCCTCAACAGATTGGTCCATCATGCAAATGGGGACGATCTTGAAATCATTTGAAAAATACTTAAGAAATGGAAGCTGAACCTCTATGCTGTGTTCCCTAATATGAGCTTGATAGTCGGCAGATGCATAATTGGACTTGGATATGATATTGTTTGCCAGTTCACTGTCCACATCAACCACACCGATTGGAACGACCCATGACCCTTCGTTAAAGACTGAAACCTCACTTCCAAATCCAGTATGATTAGGGCATAAAATAACAAAGGTTTCTGGAAAGCCGTCTTGAGCTATTTTTGAATAGGCATGAGCTGCTGTAGGGCCGGAATAAACATAGCCTGCATGAGGAACCATAACTGCATTTACATTTTCTGACTTGTTTATTCTGGACAATTTAGGGACTTCTCCAGGCCCTAACTTGTGTTTAAAACAATCCTCTATGCTTTCTCTTAAGTATTTTATATTGCTTTCATAAAATGCACCGGCAACTGCAGCTTCTCTAATCATTATTTCACCAAATCTTAAATTTTTAAATAATTAACAATTAATAATAGTTTAATTAACTTAATATAAAAAATTTTATTTATTTTTTTAAAATGAATTAATTAATTAAATTTTTAAAATTAATAAAATAACTAAAAATTAATGAAAATAAAATAAAAATAATTAAAATTATGTAAAATTTTAAATAAAAATAGCTAAAAATTAATGAAAATAGAATAAAATAGTAAAAAATGAATAAAAATTAGTTAAAATAGAATAAAAATAGAATAAAAATTAGTTAAAAAAAGTTTAAAATTAAAATTAAAATAAAAATAAAAATAAAAGAACCTTAAAAAATAAAATAGAAAAGATTTAAAGACTGAAAGTCTCTAAATCACACTTAGAATTTAAGTTCGAAGTCAGAAGGTTCAATATCAAGATCTTCGTCTTCTCCGATAATTCCTCTTTCTCTTAAGATTTGTCTTGCAAGTAACCAGTAGATTAAAGCAATAGCTTTTCTACCTTTGTTGTTAGATGGAACACAAATATCTACATTAGCGAGTAAGTTTTCTGAATCACATAAACCTACTACAGGAATACCGTTTTGCTTGGATTCTAAAATAGCTTGAGAATCAGATCTTGGGTCTGTTACAACAATAACTTTAGGTTCAATAAATTTAGCATATCTAGGGTTGGTTAAAGTACCTGGGATGAATCTGCCTGGAATGGTTTTACATCCAGTGATTTCACCGAATTTTTTAACAGGAGCTTGACCGTATTGACGGGTAGCAACCACTAATATGTCATCAGGGTCGTATTTTGCTAAGAATTTAGCAACAGCTCTGATTCTTTCATCAGTTTTACGAACGTCTAAAACATATAAACCGTCTGCTCTTACACGGAAAATGTATTTTTCCATATCATGAGTCTTTTGTTGGGTACCAATGTGTAACCCAGCAGCTAAATAATTGTCTAAAGGGATTAATAAATCTGACACTTTATCACCTAATACCATAAATTTTTTTATTGTTAATAATTGAAATAATCTGTTATTTACAAATCTAAATTAATTTGAAATATTTTTAGATATTTACATATTTAAAAATCTAAATTAATTTGAAATATTTATAGATAAAAATCTGAATTTATTTTATTTTAAAAACGTCAAAACATAATAAGAAAATGATTAGATTAAATTATATTTATATTTATATTTATATTTTGATTATTTTTAAAAAAAATTAAAGAATAGAATCCGAAGATTCTAGACTTAAAAAAACATGTTCAAATTTAGTTATCTTCGATAGTAATACATTCATTTGGGCACATGTCGACGCAAACTTCACATAAAGTACATTCGTCTTCATGATCAGTTACAACTTTGTCTCCTTCAATGGAAAAGATTTCCATAGGACACATGTCTACACATTCACCACATTCTGCATTTTCACATTTACTTGCATCAATAATAACATTTGACATTTTTACACCATTTTCTTCTTTTTATTGAAAAATATAATTTAATCAATAAACATTAAAAAATAATAACCCACACACAGTTATTATATAATAAATTCTAGCCAATATAAATCACCATATTCAAACTAGCAAAATTAATAAATTATTCATTATTAATATTACTTTCAATATATCCATTTATATACTTTACTATAATTTACTATAATTTACTATTTAATAAAGTTTATCAATAAATTACCTATAATTTAAGATAGGCGAATCGCTAAAAAAGCCTATTTTAAATATAATCATGATTTTTGAAATTAAATTAAAATATTTAATTTGAATTTTAACATGCATAAGCGAATTAGAAATTTAAACAATTCACTTAAATCAATTCATTCATTTTAGGATTGGAGATTTCCTCACTAATACGAATGAGCTCATTTAATTTTGCAATTCTTTCTCCGCCAATAGCACCGGTTTTAATAATAGGAGCACCGAAAGCCACTGCCAAGTGTGCAATGGTTTCATCACAGGTTTCTCCAGATCTATGAGATACAACAGGAACAATATTGTTCTCTTTAGCCAACTTTACAGTTGCATAAGTCTCGCTTAATGAACCGATTTGATTAGGCTTGATAATGATTGCATTTGCAGCCTTTTTATCAATTCCTTCCTGTAGGATTTGACTGTTGGTAACAAATAAGTCGTCTCCACAAACAAGACACTTATCAGAGACCTTGGAGTTTAATTCGGCAAATGAATCAAAGTCCTTCTCATCAAATGGATCCTCTACATAAAACATTCCATAGCTTTCAATCAAGTCCTTAACATACTCGATTTGCTCGCCGGAATCCCTTTCAATATTATCTTGTGCAAAGACATATTTTTCCTTGCTTGCATCCCAGAATTCAGAAGAAGCCATATCCAAACCAGGTCTGATTGAAAAGCCAAGTTCATCACTTAACTCTTCACATGCACGTGATTGAATTTCCAATGCATCATAATTGCTTATATTTGGAATCCAGCCACCTTCATCACCTTTACCGCCAGTGAAATTAGGGTCTTTCTTTGCAATAAGTTCCTTTAATCTTTTATGAACGGCTACATTTGCAAAAACTGCATCCTGAATGTCCTTTGCGCCTACAGGAATTACCAAAAATTCCTGAATGTCAGGAGCGTGAGGACCTGCATGAGCTCCGCCGTTCATCATATTACCTAAAGGATAAGGCAATTCGTTTACAAAATTACCACCTAAAAAATTATATAATGGTAAATTATAAGCCATAGCTGCCGCCTTAGCTGCTGCCATGGAAACTGCTACAGTGGTGTTTCCACCAATAGCTGATAAGTTATCAGTTCCATCGATTTCATGTAATACTGCATCAATATCCTCAATATCTTCAGCAGACATACCAATAAGTTCAGAGGAAATTAAATCTTCAACCTCACTGATTACCTGATCCACTCCACCTTCAGGGAAAGAAACAACTTCACGAGAACCTGTACTTGCACCGCTAGGAGCAGCAGCTCTTCCGAAACCATTCCAGGTAATTATATCTACCTCAACGGTAGGATTTCCTCGACTATCTAAAATCTTTCTAACACGAACATCTTCAATTACACTATCCAAAATAACACCTCAATGTTAATTAAATGGATTTGATTAATTAAGAAATGCAATACAACCTGCATTTATGATTTTTAAGATTTTAATTAAGCTTAAATCATTTTTAATTATTTAATACAACCAATTATTATTTTTTTTGATTATTTAATTAATATATTAATAAATAGCCAAATAACTTAAATAAATCTTTTAATTTAAATAAATCAGTATTGACTTAAATAAATCTTTTAATTTAAATAAATCAGTATTGACTTAAATAAATCATTTATTAATTTAAATAAATCATTATTGACTTAAATAAGTCCAATAAACTATTAAATACACTATTTAAATATTAAATAAATTTAATAATTTTCCTATGCCAACTAAAATAGAATTCAATTGTCTTACCATAAAATCTATAATGGATTAAAAATCATAAAAAAACTAGAAGGTTGATTTATAGATTGCATATGATATTCTTAAATAAATAAATTTGAAATAAATTAAAATAACAAATTTATAATAATATTAAGTATTTTATCATTTAAATACTTAATTATAAATTAATTCTAATTTTAATAAAATTTTATACTTTAATGAAAATTTTAATTAAATTAAAGTTTTTTAATGTTTAAAATAAATTTTAAACTTAAAAGTTTTGTAAAAAAACTGTTTTCTTTTTAATTTTTAATCTTAAAACAAATCATGAATGACTTAATTTAAATTATTTGCAAATTTAAAATATTGGAATTAAATTAAAATTATTTAAATTATTTGCAAATTTAAAATATTGAAATTAAAATTAAAATTAAAAAAGAATAAAGATCAAAGAATAAAATTAATTATTCTTTAGGTCTAACATCTAAAGGTAAAATACCTAATTCAAGTTCTTTGGTAGCTATGTCAATAGGATCAAGAGAATCCGCATTTTTAATAAACTTGTCTATTTCCTTATGTTCCATAGGTTTAGCTCCCATGGAAAGTTGAATAGCTCTTGCACCTAAAACTCTAGCCTTTTCAAATCTTGTTAATTTTTTTGTAGTGCCTTTTTTTGCAGCCATTATTTAACTCCTAATTATTATAAAAATAATTAATAGTATAAACTATTAATAGCTTAGATTCTCAAAAAACTTTTTAAATTAAAATTAAGTGAATAATCTCTTTCTAAATAATAAAAATAAAAAAGGATAAGATTATTCCCAAGTTTCTACATGAGAAATTAGCATTCTTCTACAACAATATCTAGTAATACCCATATCATCCAAAATCTCTTTTGAATTTTCACCATCTGCTAATCTGCTTTGATATTCCTCAAAAAAGGCAGAGACGGGTTTTCCACAACTAATACAACGTATAGGTATCATATAATCATTTCCTTTTTTTAAATAAAACAAAATTAAATAATAATTAAATTATTTAACTGGTTCTTAATTTGAATTTTACTAATAAATTAATTTGAAATTAGAGACTTAATTAAAGCTTCTAATTCAAGTAAATTTATTTTTTCCATTAATTAATGAATAAAACATAAATAAAGGGATTATTTAAGTTTATAAATTAATTAATTTAACATGAATCCAAATAATCAAGAATTATTAAAATTATAAAAATTTTGATTAATCGATTCTACAGATTTTAAAATTTTACATGGAATTAATTAAATAAAAATCAATAATAATTTTTTGAATTTAATTAATTGTAAAATGTAAAATTTTGTATAAAAATACAATTATCTGTAACTTTTTTGTTTACGAGCTCTAGCTCCAGGACCACCGTATTTCTTAGGTTCGGAACGTCTTGGATCTCCTACTAACATGGTTCTGTCATATTGAGTATAAATCTCTTTTAAGTCCATGTCTTGAGTCCATTGCACTAAACCTTTAGCAATTACCATACGTGCAGCTTCAGCTTGGCCCATAACTCCTCCACCATTAACTCTAACAGAGATGTCCACTTCGTTTGCAACTTCTCCTGCTAATTCTAATGGTTCGGTTAATTTTAAACGTGCAAGTTCTGGAGAATAAAGTTCTAAAGGAACCTTATTAATTCTTATTTTACCAGTACCTTCTCTTACAGTACCTCTTGCAATAGCTGTTTTACGCTTACCGCTAGTATGAACAACTTTCATAAAATTACACTCCGTAGTTAATATAATTCGTATAATACTCATTATAGAGAAAAACCAAACGTGATAAATCTATTCGAATTTAGCACCTAAAAGTTTGGAAATTTCTCCTAATTCCATTCCTTTCTTAATGTCATTATATTCAGCTTCAGGCATGGTTATAAGTTCAGCATCAGCGTATTCTTCAGGAACACCGACAAATGCTTTAAATCCTTTAAAAGCAGTTCTGCCTTTTGCTTTTTTCATAGGTAACATACCTCTTACGGTTCTTCTGAATATATCTTCTGGTCTTCTTGGGTATTTAGGACCTAAGTCACGAGGGTTGGAGATACTTGCTCTGTCAACTCTTTGTTTGTACTTAGCATAAGCCCAATCTTTATTACCAGTTAACATTATTTTTTCAGCGTTGAGAACTACAATCTCTTCGCCTTCAAGAAGATTCTTACTTACAACGCTAGCAAGTCTTCCTAAAATATGTCCTTCACCGTTAATAATCATCATTTTAACACCATTCCCTAAGCTTATAACATAATCTTAACATTACTACCTTTAGGATTGCTTTCTGCAAGTTCAGCTATGGAAACAGCTTCACAACCAGCCTTTTCCAATTTTGCTATTGCATTTTTAGAAAATCCTAATGCAGCAACAGTAACTTTGTGGTCTAATTTACCATCAGATAATACTTTACCAGGAATAACTACTGCTTCCCCTTCTTCAGTATTCTTATTAATGTGGGAAAGACTTACTTCAGCTTGGTTTCTGCAAGGTTTTTCAAGTTTTATTGCAACATCTTTCCAAATAGCTACTCCTTCATCATAAGATTGTTTTCTAAGATTTTTAATAAGTGCAATAAGGTTAGGATTAGTTTTCTTAATTTCTCTAGCCATTATTAGCTTCCTCCTTCACTAAATGTGATAAACTCGTCTGTTTTAGCATCTAAAACATCACAAGCTTTTAATAAAACCTCTTTAGGAGGCATTGATCCATCAGTTTCAATTTTAAAAATAAAATCATTTTCATGATACCCGACATTAATAAATTTAGAATCTGCCGCATTTGCAGCTCTAACGCAAGCCTTACAAAGAGAACAGTTTTCAATGTCTACAACATCGATTTTCTTTTCCTCTTCGTCGATTTCCAAAACACCTTTTGGACATGCCTCAGCTGCTGCAAAGACTACATCCTCATCTTCATTAAAGGTGATTTTAGGATATTGCTTATAAATGCAAACTGTTGTAGGAACCCATTTTGCATGTTCCTTACCAATTCCCAATTTTGCTACAGCTTCCAAATCAACCTCTTGATCTTCTTTCAATTTCAAGAGAGGTATGGTATCATATACCGGTTTAATTTTTGAGTCACCACAAGATACTAAATCTCCGGAATGAACTGTCTTAGGACCAATTTCATTTAAGGAAAATGAAACACTGCATCTAGGACAGTATTCTCCCTTTTCTGCATCACAGGTACAATCTTCAGGAAGGACTAAACCTTCAATGGATTCCAAATCAGAAACTAAAGGAGTTAAACCTAATCTGTGAGCCAATACTTCATCAAACATAGCAGAATCATTCTTAACTATGAACACATCTTCAATAGCTAATTTAGGAACTTTCATCATAGCAATTCTTCTAATAGCGTTAACGAAAGGTACTTCTGCATCACGGACTATAAATTCCATTGAATAATCATCTTGCTTTTTGACATCAATTTCCATATTAAACCCTTCTTATACTCTTCTTCCTCTTTTACCGCCAGGTCTTCCAGTACCGTCATGAGGTATAGGAGTTATATCTTCAATTTTACCAATTTTAATTCCAGCTCTTGCCAAAGCACGAATTGTTGCTTGTGCACCAGGACCTGGACTTCTAGGACCATTTCCACCAGGAGCTCTTACTCTTATGTGTAAACCTACAAAACCTTTTTCCTTTGCATCTTCAGCTGCTCTGTTAGCTGCTTCCATAGCTGCAAAAGGAGATGATTGCTGTCTGTCTGCACGTACTACTTTACCACCAGACCATTGGCAGATGGTTTCAGCTCCAGTAATATCAGTTACAGTTAAGATAGTATTGTTAAAGGATGAATAAATATTAGCTATTCCCCATTTTTCATCTTTTGCCATAATTACACACCTTATTCATTTTCTCCAGCTTGAGTAGCTGCTTTATTATATTCTTCAATCTGTTTAGCTACTGGTGAAGAGTGGTAGAAACCAATTGCCTCTTCTTCTCCTCTTTTAACTACATAACTTGGAGAATTAATCTTCTTGCCGTTTAAAGCAATGTGTCCGTGTACAACAAACATTCTTGCTTCTTTAGCAGTGCGAGCTAAACCTTTTTGGAAAACAATAGTTTGTAATCTTCTTCTTAAAATATCTTCAACAGTTAAGTCTAAAATATTTTCTAACTGTGCACCTTCATCAAGAACACCGGTTCTTTTTAAGTGTCCTAATAACTCTTCAGTTTCTACTTTAACCTGATCAGCGGAAAAACCAAGTAAGTACCTTGCTTCCCTACTGTATTTTCTAACTAAAGTATCAGCTTTCCAAATTTCTTTCTTGTTTTTTAAGCCGTATTTAGACATTAATTTATTTTCAGTTTTAATTCTTTCTGCATTCCAAGGATGAGGTGGTGTATTATACTTTTTCCTTGCTTTTCTTGGATGTCCCATAATCACATCTCCCTATTTAGATTATAAATATCAGAATAATAATTCAATTCCTTTTGATAAGAAATTCAGAATCATTTAAATAATTCGATTGCTTTTGATAAGAAATTCAGAATCATTTAATTTCTGTAATTTTTAAATTTTCATGTTTACCTAGTTCTAAAAAATTAAATATAATTTAATTATCTTCTAGAACGACTTACACCGACAGTAGAACTGTGTCTGAAAGTAGATTTAGTTCTTTGTCCTCTAACAGGTAAACCAACTTCATGTCTTCTTCCTTTGTAACTTCTGGTCTTTTTCATTCTGTTTAAATCATCTCTTAAAGTCATGTCAAGATCAGATTCAATTAAATGAAGGTCGTCACCAGTAGTGTAATCGTTACGTCTGTTTAACATCCAACTAGGAATGTCAAATTTTTGAGGATTTTCTAAAAGTTCTTCAATTTTTAAGATTTCTTCCTCAGAGGTGTAACCGATTTTTTCTTCAGTATTTAAACCTAAAGTAAGACAGATAGATCTAGATAAGGATAATCCAACACCTTTAATCTCAGTTAAAGCTTGTTCAATTTTTTTGTTACCATCTACGTCCTTTCTGGATATACGCACTAAGTGCTTAAAGTCGTCTTCCATTAAAGTAACCTCCATATCATTTATAGAGCGAACCCACGAGACGTTAATTAAAAAATTTAGCGGATTCGAATGCTTTATATTTAAAGCACAGTTTTCAACAATGTAAAACCTAGCAAGTCATATGCAACCAATAAGGATATTGATTAGCCAATGACAAACTAAGAGTTCATCAATATCAGTTTATAAGCACATTTAATAATTCTAATTAAATAATAACTACGCTTAGCTTACTAAAAGATAGAGTAACTTAATACTCGATAAATTACTAATAAACTTTTATAGCCATAGCTAGATTATAATTTAACTAATAATAAAAAAAAGCAAACAATAAATTCGACTCGTAAAGCTTATTGAATCGAATTTACATCTTAATGAAAAATAATTTTAAAAAAATTACAATTCATAAATTAGATATTAAAATTAATAATAATCCTATTAAATAGAACCATATTAAATTGCTATAATACTAATAAACGCCGAGACTGGGATTTGAACCCAGGAGGGCCAGATGCCCACGAGATTTCCAGTCTCGCGCCTTACCAGGCTAGACTATCTCGGCAATAGTTAGCTGTATTTTAACCGACAAATTTTTCATCAATTAAAGATACAATACACATGATATAAAAATATAAGTTCTTAATAGTATATAAAGTTTTTGTTTCAAATAGTGAAAATTTTAAAAAAATAGCAAAATCAATTATTTCATATCAACAATATTATATTAAGTTACATCCTATTTAATATTTTTTAGAAATTTTAGGACAAAGTTTATATAGTATAAATTAAAAATAATGTAAATTAAAAAAATAAATAAAATAAAAAATAAAATCTTAAATAGAAGTAAGTGAATAAAATAAGAAAAAAGCATTCTTAATGGGAAAAAATAATAAGGAAAAACTATTCTTAATTAATAAAATTATTCTAAATAAGAAAAAACTATTCTAAATGAAAAAAATTATTCTAAATGAGAAAAATAATAAGAAAAAATAATTCAAAATGAGAAAAAATAAAAAAAATAATTATCAAGGTGAGAGAATGGAAATTAAATCAATACCTGAAACCATAAGGGAAATAGATGAATTCTTAAAGGAAAATGATTATGAAAAGGCATATGAAACTGCAAAAGAGAGTATTGATTTAAATAAGGAATATATAGAAGGAGAATATGTATTTAAAAACCTATTGGAAGAATTATTATTCCAAATTACAATAAAAAAGGAAATAAAAAGAAAATACCCAATAGCCCTTGACTATTCATCATTATATGCAAATTATGGAAAGATACTAATCCATTTTGACAAAATCATTGAAGCAGAGAAAAGCTTTAGGCTTTCAAACAATTTCAATCCGGTAAATGTTGAAAGCATTTTTGGACTTATTGAAATAGCTGAAATAAAAGAGAATTGGGAAGACTATCATAATCTGACAATTCAAACATTCAAATACAGCTATTCAAGAGAAAACCTTTCCAAATCCTTTAAATACCTGTCAAAATACTATTTGAATAACTATTTTGATGAAAATAATGAAGATGACTTGAAAATAGCGGTTTATTTAAAAAGATTAAGTGAAGAGTATTCAAATAAAGAGGAATCTGAAAATAATTTTTCTGCAAATACCAATGAAGAAAATTTCTTTTCTAAAATAACTAATGAAAATGATTTAGAATTAATCAAAGATTATGAAAATGAGGATTTGAGCTCAATAAAGGATTATTTGAAATCAATTGGACTTCCATATTCTGCAGGAATAGAAATCATAACCATTTGTAAAAACCTTGGATTCCAATTGGACGAAGGGAAAAAAGTTGTTCCTGCATTGTTCTATTTCAATATAGCATATGAATTGACAGGAGATCCTAATATAAAAATAAGTATTGATGAATTGAATGAAAAAATAGAAAGAAGAAAAAATGAATAAAAATTAAAATAAATATTTCATAAATTGAATGAAAAAATAGAAGAATAAAAAATGAATAAAAATAAAAATAAAAATAAAATTTAAATAATTTAAATAATCTTAAATAATTATTAAAAAAATAAAACAAATTAAAGATATGAATTTGTTTAAAGATTTAAAAGCTCTTTTTTCTTAGCTTCAAACTCTTCTTCTGTAATTATTCCATCCTTATATAATCCATGATATTTTCTTATCTCTTCAGGAACATCCATAGTTGGATTTGGATTGGAAACTATTTTAACTTCTTTTTCTACATTCTCTACATTCTCTGCATTTTCCACATTTTCAACTTGATTAGAAGCTAGACCAAGTTTTTTACTTAACTTTAATTCAAAATCATCCAACATGCCATGATCCATTGTTTTAAGCAAAAGGGTCTTTTCAGGCAATTTCAATTCAATTTTATTTAATGCAAGACGTTCAAAGAACCCATCCCCTAAGTCATCATAGCCAAAGGTATATGAATCCTTAACTTTTCCATTGAACCTGCTTCTCTTTTCAACATAAACATTGGAATCATCCAATCGGATTACTCCATTGGACTTATCCTTTTTTCCGGAAATCTCTTCTGTTAAAAGTCCCATAAAATCAAATTCATTCTCTTCCCTTTTCATGAAAACCAATCCCTAACAATTAATAAAGTCCTAAAATCTAATTAATTTTGAATATTGAATTTAAAAATAATTAAAAGTCTTAACTTAATTAAAATGATTGAATTTAAAAACAATTAATAAATTAAACTTTTCAAATAAATTAATTAAACAAAGCATAAATAATTAAATAAAATTAAATACAATTAATAAAATATAATACTTTAAAAACATATAAATTTATCTAAGCTTTAAAGAATTTTACTTTAATTAGGGGGAGAAATTATGGATGGAATGGATCCGGAAGATTATATAATTTATTCAACTTTTTTCGAAGATGAACAAGAAACACTAGATAAAAATGAGGCTTGCTGTAGCAGTCTAATTGTACTAATGGTATTGATGGTCTTAATTACCGTAATTGTCTAAAAAAGGTTAAATTATGAACCCCTTAGATTTGATTTGTCATAGAAAACCTGAGAGAAGTTTTTTCTTTAGAGGACACCAATTCCCAGTTTGTGCAAGATGCACAGGATTTTATATTAGTGGAATTGCAAGCATTTTTCTTGTTAAGGTCTTTGTACTTCCAATAGACATTGCAACTCTTCTTTTTGGAATAATACTATTAGCTCCGGCAGCTTTGGATGGAACTACTCAACTCTTTAAAATGAGAGAAAGCAATAATACCCTTAGATTCATTACTGGACTTTTAGGAGGAGTTGGACTAATAATATGTTATGACATTTTAATTAGAATAATTTTAGAGTATTATTTTTAAAATAGAAAGCTTAAACTAAATAAAATCATTAAATAAATTAAAAAATAAAAATTAAATGAATAATTAGAACTCTTTAAAATTAAAATCTAATAAAAATAAAAATTAATTCTTATTAATCAAAATAAATGCATTAGGTGAAAAAATGGCTAAAAAGAATGATGACAAATATGTACTTGAATTAAATACCTCAAATAATCCAAATACAGGAATTCCAGAAAGTGATGAAGACATTAAAAGCAAAATGTTAAGAGGATTTAATAATAAGGAAATATGTTTCACATATCCATTTGCATGGCAGGACATTACAGAACAACAGGAAGAGGATGAATTTACAAATGCTGTTCTTTTCAATAAAACAAACAATTCAATAGTAAAGATTTCCACACAGCCATGTCTTGTAAACAATATTGAAGAGTTTAAAAAGCTTATAGAGGATGATTTAAAATCAAAGGAATGTGCAGTTCAACAATCAGCTATTGAAAAATTAGGAGAATATGAAATCTGGGACGTTTTCTACACTACAAAAGAAGGATTGGAAATAGAACAATTCTCAATTCTTAAGGAAAACAATTTATATGCTATTGAATTGTACACTAAAAATAATAGAGACCCTGTCGTTATCAAACCATTCGTTGATTTGATTCAATCATTCAAGGTCTTAAAACCAAGTTATAAGGTAGATGGAAATTCCTATGAAAAATTATAATTAAAAAAAGGAATTTAAATACTGTTTTTTAAAAAAAAAAGACCATTAAATAAAAATTAAATTTAATTAAATAAAATAAATAAATAAAATAAATTAATAAAATAAATAAATAAAATAAATTAATAAAATAAATTAATAAAATAAATTAATAAAATAAATTAATAAATTAAATTAAAAAAAAGAGAAATTTAATTATTTCTCTTAATTCTTCTTTTAAACTAAGATACTGATTTTAAACTTATTTTAAACAATTTTAACAAAATAAAAATAAAAATAAAAAAATTATAAACTATTTTTAAACTACAACCTAGTTCCACAGTTTATACAAAATGAGTCAGATTCACCAATCTCATTACCGCAATTCGGACATCTGTTCTTTTTTAAACTGTTTCCGCAATTAGTGCAGAATAAATCCCCTTCAGAAACAGGAGCTCCGCAAATCTCACAGAAGGATTCTTGATTTAACTTAGTTCCGCAAGATGTGCAAAATTTGGAATCTGCATTGACCTGTGAATGACAATTAGGACATGATATTGTATTGCTTGAAATTGACGGATATCTTGAAGATGCATTTCTTGAAACAGCTCCAGTACCTGCACTTTCCACAGGTCTTGAAACATCAAGACTTTTAGGAATTGATTTGGATCCTGTTTTTTCAATATACGGATTAAACTCATCCTTAGGTTTAGGTGTTTCAGGTAAGACAGGCCTTGAATAGAAATCAGCAGTGTTTAGAATTTCAATTTCTGATTCAATCATTACTGCAATCCGCTTATCATCCGCAGGGTGTGTTGAAAAGAAATCAAAACCCTGTGCATTATCTCCAGCGAAATCCTGCCAAAACTTAGGAACCCCGCTGATGTCATAACCTGCAAGGTGTGCAATAATCATTCCCAACTTATCAGCCTCATATTCATGGTCCCTTCCCCAAGGTTGCATCAGGAAGAATTGGGAACCTAAGGATAGAATGTTTGTAGCTGCCCTTACAGTGTAACCAACTTCACCCAATCCTAGAAGATCAAGTGCAAAACTACCGAAATAGGCCAAATTGGCAGCAGTATTTTGAGACTGTTGGGCGCTTACTTTTGTTCTTCCATGATCCAGCAATGCATGAGCCAATTCGTGGGATAAAATAAATGCCAATTTTTCCTCAGTGTCTGCAATCTGAAATATTCCTGCAAAAACGATTACCTTTCCACCAGGATAACAACAAGCATTGATTTGATTGTTTGCAGTTAAATGAACTTCCCATTCATAATATCCATCCACATAATCATATCTTCCTATTTTCATTAGAAAGTCTTCAACGGTTCTGATCAGTCTTGTAGTTACCCTGTTAATCAATTGACCCTCTGGAGTATTGTCCAATAAAGTGGAAGATTGAATTTCCTTATAATATGCTTGGAAACATTCTGCTATGAATTTGTCATCATCAACAGTATCATGATGTTGCTTTCCAGTAAATGGATTAATACTGCTTCTATTATCCTTCCTCATCATATCACCAAAATTAAAAAAAGATTATATTATTATTTATACTTGATTTTATTTAAAGATATAAATAATCCGATTAAGTTTTAAATAAAAATAAGATAAAAACCAATTTTGCATTAAAAATAGTCAAATAATTAGTTAAAAAAGAAAAATAATAAAAAGAATTTAAAATAGTTTAAAAAATCACTTATTTTTCTGCAAGAGTCCAATAACATCTTTTTGGAGATACAATAGTGTCATCCTTTTTTAATTCTTTCATGATTTTATCTACTTCTTTCTTTTCAACACCAGAAAGTTCACTGACTTTTTTTGCGTTTAATGGTTCTTCTGAATTCTTAAATGCTTCAATTACTTTTTCTTTATCATCCATATTTTCACCTTGTAAATTTAAAAAAAAATGATTATAAAAATTTAATCACATTTTACAGACAGAATGTCTAAAAAAAATGATTATAATTATTTGATTGGTCTTTACAACTAAATATTAAAAATCCTAATTACCAACCTTTAGGATAAATTCCAGTGCCCATAAAGACCTTGTTTGTATCAACTACCAAACCAGAGTCTGCATTCATTATCTCTTGAGATGAACACATTGATGTGCCTGCTGCAAGCAATTCCCCCTTTAATGACTTTATTGCCACAAGGTTTCCCTTTTGAATATCTGGTGAAAGCTTAGAAATTCCTCCGGCACCAAGCTTTGCACCATGGCAAATCGCTTCGACTGCAGAATCCTTAATAAAAATCTGTGGAAGGTGACTGCTTGCAATTTCCATTGGCTGAATTGCCTGTCTGATGAAGGACTCATCACCATCCTCAAGGTAGAAATGATAGGCGTCAGTCAAGTCATGCAAGTTTACAAGGTCATTGTTTCTCTCATCAAAAGGTCCCACCTTGGTTCTTCTAAGCTCTGCCATATGCGCTCCACATCCTAGAGCCTCACCAATATCATGACAATATGTTCTGACATAGGTTCCTGCCTCACATCCTATTCTAAATAGAACATCCTTGCCATCGATTTCATAAATGGTAGAGTAATAAATATTTCTCACCCTTAATTCACGTTTGACAGCTGATTTAACAGGGGGTGTTTGGTATAACTTACCGGTAAATTCATTGAATATCTCTTTTATTTCATCTTCATCAATATCCCTGTGCAATGTCATAAGACATACATATTCCTTGCCTGCAGGCAGTAGAAGTTGGCTGACTCTTGTAGCATTGTCAATTCCGATAGGCAAGACACCGGTTACCTTAGGATCAAGGGTTCCTCCATGACCTGTCTTGCTGCAGCCAAGTATTCTTTTAACCCAAGAGTCCACTTCGTGGGATGTTGGACCTGATGGCTTGTCCAAATTAATTATACCTTTAGCTATATGTTCGTCTATAGGCCTTTCATATGGATTGCATCCATATTCAGGATTTGTTTCTGATTTTGATTTGATTAAGTATTCATCCATAGTTTGTCTCCAATAGCTAAAATATAATTTTAATATATAGTATAAATTAAGATTTTTATAATAAATAAATTTATTTAATAAATCAATCGATAATTTCTTATTTGAATAGGATTGAATCAGTTCGTTAAATCATTATTTAAAAACTTTTCTTCCTTTGTTTTTTTATTTTCTTCACTTTACATTACTTGCTTTTATGTGCTGTAATTACATTACTTTCTTTTATGTGCTGTAATGATTGTAAAACTATTTGCATTGATTGTAATTGTCCAGTTGCCAATATCAACATAAAAGTTTAGCTAGAATATTTTTAGAGTTTCTTTAATTTAAATCAAATATTTGTTTCAAATTGTTCAATAAATTACAGTTTTTCATGTTTATTATTATTTTATTATTATAGAACCTTAAATGATTTAATGTTTAAAAAAGTTATAATTGGTGGGCTAATGGCATATCCAAGAGAAGATGGAATTAAAGCCATTTTCAATAAATGCCTAAGATAAATGGGTTTGGAAAAATATGTTAATTATTTTTGGAAAATTACTGTAATAAAATACGGAAAAATACATCAATGAAACACAGAAAAATACATCAATGAAACACAGAAAAACTAAAAAAAACCAGAAAAAACTAAAAAAAATAGAAAAAAACTATAAAAAAATAGATAAAAACTAAAAAATAGATAAATACTGAATAAAAAATAAAAATAGTTGAATTCATCATTGGATGAATCCTAAAATAAAATATAAAAATATTTAATTTAATTTAAAAATATAAAAAGTTTAAAAGTTAAAAATGTATGAACTTATTCTGCAATAGGTTCTAAATGGTTAATGTTACAACGTCTGTTTTTAACTTCGTCTCCTTTTACTTCAACAAAGTTTTCATCGATAATTGCAACAACTTCACATTCTTTACCTGCTTCTCTACCAGCAGTCTTAATACATTTTCTACCAACTTCTATAGCTGCCATTATATCACCTTTAATGTTGTTAAAATAATTTCACAAATACTTTCAGGATCGAAACTATCTGTATTAATAATTAAATCATAAATATCCATATTCTTAATGTCAATATTATGGATATCCTTATATCTTAAAGCTTCACTTTCTTCACGAGCCAATATCTCAGTTTTAGCAAGTTCAATTGATTTATCTTCTCTTTCACATACCCTTTGAGCTCTAACATCCAAAGGAGCTGTAAAACAAACTTTCAAATCTGCATCAATGAAGTATGCAGAAAGTCTTCCTTCAATAATAAGATTATCAGCTTCTCTTGCAAGATCCGCTTGTCTTTTATCAATCTCTTTATCGATGTCAGTATTATTTTCAGCAAATTTGCCAAATTCCACTGGAGTCATTCCCTTTTCAGCAGCCATCTCTCTAAAAATACTGCCGGCTGAAATGAATGGAATGTTTAATCTTTCAGATAATACCTTTGCAGCAGTTGTAGTTCCACTACCTGCCACTCCACCGATTGTTAATATCATTATTTTCTTGCCTCTTCTTTAAAGTGCTTACGAGCACATTTTGGACATAAGTTTCCACCAAATGGACGGTTTGGTCTCTTTTGAGATTTTGCTAATTTGTTAATCTCATAAGGACGTCCTCTTGGAACACCATGTAATACAGCACCACATTCAGCACAGACATGCTTAGATGGTTTTTTCTTTTTATATCTTAAAACATTAACTCCACCAGGAGTCTTTTTATTTGTTCTTTTATATGATCTTGATCTAAATCTATTTGCAGGCATGTTCTCACCTAATTTGTTTTTAATTTTTCTACAATATCATTGATTTTCTAAAAGCTTTTAATGGAGAAATAATAATATTTCCATTAAATTACATTCCATATTGCAGAATCAAGTAAATATCAATTATATTATTTAGAATAATTATTTCTAAAATAAATTAAACAAATCCAAATAAAATATTTTTATTTTATTAAGTTTTCTAAAAGAATAAAAGTATTTTTAATAACTAAAAGACTTTAAATTTTAAAAAGACTTAATCTGATTAGATTTTTAAATATTTTAAATATTTTAAATATTTTAAATAGATTTTAAAATAATTTAATATAATCATTAATTAATCATAAAATAATTTTTTTCATAAAAATAGAATTAAACAAATTTCATCAAGAAATAAAATTTGATTTTAAAAAAAATAAAAATTTTTCTTCAAATGATTAACACTATTTAATATGAATATCAATTAATATATACTTTACTGTCATTCCATTAATTAATTAAAACTTGAAATCATATTTAAAAAGTTAAAAATAGCTGAAAAAGCAATTAAAAACAATCAATAAAAAAATTTCAATTTTTTTTTTAATCATGGAAAAAATTTTAAAATCCCAGCAAATCAATAACAACCCAAATTAAGTAGCTCAAGGCCACTTAACATGCCAATCATCATTAATTTACTAAAATTTAGTATTACATATTATCGTACTTTAATATTTATTTAAGAAACTTGAAAATAATAAGATCAATAATAAGGTGATATGTACACGTTTTAGCATGCACAGATATAGATATCTTGTATGCACCTATTTAATCTAAAGTAATTAAATAAAAATATCAAATGTATGATTAAATAAATTAAATTATTTGAATAAAACTATATTTTAATTAATCGTTAAATTAATTAAACATATATTAATTTTAATTGTGAAAAATATTTCTTAAAATTAGCATTTTAAGCACTTATTTTTCAAAACTAAAATCCGTTTTTGAATCCCATAAATTTCCTAATGATTTGACTCATGCCAAATGTACAGATGAAGTACCACCATAACCATCCTACACCGAATGGAATAGTGGTTATGTTACCACCATACAACATTTGACCCAAAGCATGGAAAAGAGGGGTTAAAGTACAATAATAAACCGCTGGAGGAAATACAACAACAATAGTACGTATAGCAGATTGCCACATCCAAGCAAATATTAATAATATTGGAATCATTGTAACAATCATAGGTCTAAATGACATTTTCATTACTTCGGATTGATCTTGCATCATATCCATTTGCTTTGCCTGAATCTTAGCCAATTCTTTAGCGTCATTATTTTTTTGCGCTTCCTTAATTTCCGCTTGCAATGCTTTTGATTTAGCTTGCATTTCGTTCATTTTATCTTGATCCACCAATAATTTTTGAGCAGTAACTGTTAAAAGTGAAATAGCGAATGAAATCACAAATACACTTAGCACTGGATTATTTGGAGTAGGATCCATTTGAACCAATGGATTAAGAACAGCATTCATTGCATCAAACACTGGCTGAAGCCAGGAAATACCTAATAGAAAACTACCTTGATACGCCATTAAATTCCTCTCTAAAGTTTTGAGTTAATAGTAAATTATATAAATATGAATTTAATCAATTTTTAAAGTATAATAAACTATCTCATTCTATATATAATGAAAACCCTGACTTCAATCCTTTTAAGAGAAGGTGTTCCATGTTTGAAGAAATTAAGAAAAACTGGCAGACGATCAAGGAATGCGTACGCGATGAAAATGATCTGACCGATGTTTCCTATAATACCTGGATCATGCCTCTCGAGCTGCAGAGCGTCGAGGATAATACCGCCATAATCATTTTCACGGGTATTTACGATTCCTTTCCTATTAATTATGTGAAACGGAAATTCACGCTGCCTTTCCAGGTCATGAAGATCGGAAGAGC
>NZ_CALCYR010000127.1 GCF_937906425.1 uncultured Methanobrevibacter sp.
CATCATATCCTTAAATAAACCATAAATATATTTTTCTATATCAAATGATTCTAAATCATTTATCCCTTCACCAAGACCAATGTACTTAACTGGTATATCCAACTCTTCTTTTATAGCTAGAACTATTCCTCCCTTAGCTGTTCCATCAAGTTTAGTTAGAACTATTCCTGTCAAGTTAGTTATTTCTTTAAAACTTTTAGCTTGACTTATTCCATTTTGTCCTGTTGTTGCATCAATTACTAAAAGTGTTTCACTTGGTTCATTTGGAATAATATTTCCAATTACTTTATTCATTTTTTCAAGTTCTTTCATTAAGTTAATTTTATTTTGAAGACGACCTGCTGAGTCAATCAGTACAACATCTATGTTTTCTTCTTCTGCTGTCGGTTCTTCGGTTTCTGCCGCATATACCTCAACCGCCGAACCGCTTGCAACATCATCAGCCGCAAAGCTGTTTACTGTTACTTCGCCGGATAAGCCGTTAAGTGAATATATGCTGCTTTCTGCCTTAACTTCATTGCCCTTTAAGTCAACGGAATAAGGTGTTACCTTAATTTCCGTGCCTAAATCGGCGATGTCGCTTATCTCAAATGAATAGAGATATTTTGCACCCTCAAAATCGGCTGTACCGAGTTTTGAATCGGCGATGGAAGAATAAACCGTCTTTGTGCTGCGGCGAACTTCCTTGCCGTTTGCTTCAAAGATAAAACCAACTTCCTTGTAGTTAAGGCTGTCAATGCCTGCTACAAAACGGATAGTATCGTCTGCCGCCTTTTCAGCTTTTGCAGGTGCTTGTGCCGTTGTTGTCACCTCGGCTTCATGCTGCCCCTCGGTTGTGGTCTCGGTTGTGGTTTCTGTTGTGCTTTCGGTCGTGGATTCTGTTGTGGAAGCCGTTGTGCTTTTGGTCGTAGTTTCCGTTGTACTTTCTGTTGTTGAAACCGTTGTGCTTTCCGTTGTACTCTCGGTCGTACTTTCCGTTGTTGTCTGCGTTGTGTTTTCGGGTGAGATCGGGTTGGGGGTTATGCTTGTATCGTCTGTTTTTACTGCATTAGCCCAGTCAAATTTAAGTCTCGCCTGCATCCATTCGCCCGTCAGCTGCATCGGGGTGTACGGTGTTCTTATTTCTACCGCCGTATTCTCGCTTTTGTCGGCAGGTACGGTTATTTCAAATATTCTTAAATTGTTTTTTTAAAATTAATTTTAATTTAATAGATTTTAATAAGTGATTTTATTTTTTTAGTTTAGTTTATTTTAGTTAGTATTTTATTTATTTTATTTTATTTTATTTTCAACAATGAAAAAGTCTTGATTTTATTTTATTTTTTAGGTGTTTAAATGTCTTTAAATGAAAATATTGTTCCAAATAAAGTTATTTTTATTTCAGGAACTCCATGCACTGGAAAAACTACTTTAGCCATTCAATTGAATAAGTATCTAATGGAAAATAACTTTAATTCAAGACTCATTAAAATAAATGACTTTGCAATTGAACATGACCTTGTTTTAGGCGAAGATCCAGACAAGTTCTACAAGGTCATAGATATTGAAAGGCTTAATCTTGCCTTGAATGAGGAAATTAAATCCTTTCTAAGCAATGTGGCTGATAATGAAATCCTTATTGTGGAAGGCCATCTCTCCCACCTGTGTGAAGGTGCAGACAAGATGATTGTTCTTAGGTTAAACCCTAATGAACTTAAAAGTCGTTTGATGGAACGCAAGTACACAGAATCCAAAATTCAGGAAAATCTGGAAGCTGAAGCATTGGCTGTATGTTCGGCTGAAGCCTATGAACTTTATGGTGAGGGAATCGATGAAATAGATTCCACAGCTAAGTCTGTAGAAGAAGTGCTTAATCTTATTATTGACATTATTTTCAATAATGCATCATATCCTGTTGGAATGATTGACTTTATGGATTGGTTTTTAGTTTAATTCCATAAATTCATTTTTCTTATAAAAAATTTTATTTTTAAACTTCTATTTGCTTTTCTTTAGCTATTTTAACCATTATAATTCATTTTTCATTTTGCTATTTTTTCAAAAAAATGATTCTATAGAAAAGCTTTTTAAATAGAAAAAACATATCTTATTGTAATATTCTTCTTATACTATATAGTCAAGAATATTTACTTTATTACTTTTGTTTTAAATTGCTTAAATATTATTTAAATTAAGTTTAAAGTCGATTAGATTGTGCACAGTACTTTAAATTTTATTTACTGTTTTTATTCAATTTCATAATAAGTAATTTATTATTTCAATGATTTTACACTATTATATGAGAGGGGTATGTTTGGCTAGAGGAAAACGACCTAAATGGATGATTGATATAGCTCAAGAACGTATGGATATTCTTTTTACTCTTGCAGAGAAAGAATTCAATGAGAATCCTGAAAGATCTCATCGTTATGTTGAGCTAGCTCGAAAAATTTCCAAAAAGTACAATACTGAAATTCCTCCGGCATGGAAACGAAGATATTGTAAGAAATGCTATAAGTTTTTGTTTCCAGGTCACAACTGCGCTGTCCGGCTAATTAATAATGAAATTAATATTTTTTGTGGCGAGTGTGGCCATATTATGAAAATTCCTTATATTAAGGAAAAAAAGTTAAAAAGGAGAGCTAAAATTGACTCTTACACTTTCAAAAAAAGAGATTATGAATGAAGCTCGTTCCGCTATGACAATAAATATTGGTAAGGCTGGTGTTAATGACAATGTCATTGAAGAGATTAAACGTCAGTTAAAATCCAATCATATTATTAAATTACGTTTTGCAAAAAACATTGCAAGAAATAAAGATGATTATATTAGCGACATTGTTGAAGGCACAAAGTCCAAACTTATTGACGTAAGAGGGAATGTTGCTGTTATTTATAAAAAACAATCTTAAATAAATTGGATTAAATCATTGACTTGAGTTCAATTTAACTAAACAATTATAAATTATTTAGATTTCGAATTTAAGTTCATGAAATTATTTGATTTATTTCAAGTGTGCATCTTAATTTTGATTAAACGTATTAGTTTAGTTTAAGTATGAGCCTTAATCTATATGGATATAAATTGATTCATCACCAATTTGTATTTGAAGTAGTTTAAGGAAGATATTTAAATTGGATTAAACGTATTAGTTTTAATTAGGAATAAGTCTTAATTTTAATTGTTTGCTTAGAGTTACAGACACCAGTCTTAGGTAAATGATGGATTAAGATATAATTTATTGGAGAAAATATATATGACAACTGTATTTGATGTTCCTGCAGATTTATTAATTAATACAATCGCAGATGAATTTAGAGATAATAATGATAAAATTGTTGCCCCTGAATGGACAAAACTCGTTAAAACTGGTGTTCACAAAGAAAGAAAACCAGAAAACATCGATTGGTGGTATGTAAGATGCGCTTCTATTTTAAGAAGAGTTTATATTGACGGACCAGTTGGGGTTAGAAGTTTAAGAACCTTCTATGGTGGTAAAAAAGATAGAGGAGTAAACCCTGAAAAATTCAGAAAAGGTAGTGGATCTATCGTAAGAGTAGCTTTACACCAATTAGAAGATGCAGGTTATGTAGAAAAAGTCGATGCTGGAAGAATTGTTACTCCAGAAGGTAAATCTTTCTTAGATAATACTTCTGCTGAAATTATTAAAGATATTCCAGAACTTTCAAAATATTAAATTGTTAAGATTTGTTTAGTTTGAATGAATGGTAATTTAAATAATGGGGATAATATTATGAGTGAACTTGATGAATTACGTAAAAAACGTATGGCTGAATTGCAACAACAGGCAGCAATGAATGCTGACCCACAGCAAATGGCTCAGCAACAATTAGCTCAACAACAAATGGCTCAACAAAGGCAGCAAGAATTGGAGGCTCAGTTAAAGCAAGCTATGAAGCAAGTTTTAACTCCTGAAGCTCGTGGAAGATTGGATAATCTCAGATTAACCAAGCCTGAGTTAGTTCAGCAAATTGAAATTCAATTGCTTCAGTCAGCTCAAGCAGGTTCTCTTAGAGGAAAGGTAACTGATGAACAACTTAAGGTTTTACTTAAAAACTTAATGGGTCAAAAGAGAGAAATCAACATTACCAGAAGGTAATTATAATATTATTTAAGTTTTTGACATTTAATCGGTAAAACTGTATTTCACATTTAATCGGTTTTTAGATAAAATGAAAGCTTGTGTTCTTTATAGTGGTGGTAAAGACAGTTCATTAATGGGTGTCCTTTTGGATAAACTTGGCTTTGATGTTGAACTTGTTACCGCTAACTTCGGCGTTTATGATTCCTTTATTCCTGCAGCCAATTCTGCAAGGTCCATAGGTTTAAGCCATAGGGTTTTGAACTTGGACATTTCCATATTGGAAAAGGCAGTTGACATGATTATGGAGGATGGTTTTCCAAATGATGGAATAAAATATCTTCATGAGGCTGTAGTTGAAGAGGTGGCAAATCACTATGATCTTGTTGCAGATGGAACAAGAAGGGATGATAAGACTCCTAAACTCAATAAAAACCAAATAAGAAGTCTTGAAGATAGAAAAGACATTCAATATATGAATTTGGATAGTTTTGGTTATAAAACTGTCAAATATCTTGTCGGTGAATTATTTGAGTTGAAACATGAAAAAAGCAATAGGGAAACAAGTTCCGATTATGAGGTTGAAATTCGTTGCCTGATAGATAAAAAGGGTGGAAATTCATCTGAAATTTTCCCAGAACATTATCAGACTAATGTTATCGGTTTAAAGTAAGCAATCGATTATTATATTATGGTAATTGGTTTAGTAACTGCTTATTAGATTAATCTTATCGGTTCAAAGTAAATGCTTGCTTTTCAGACTAATTTAAGTAAAGACTGATTATTAAATTGATTTAAATTATTTATTCATAATATCAAAAGTATTTTATTATTCGTGGTGAAAAAATGAGTAGAAATAAACCATTAGCTAAAAAATTAAGAATGGCTAAAGCTAATAAACAAAACAGAAGAATCCCAATTTGGGCTTATGCTAAAACTCAACGTCAATTAAGATACAGACCTAAGCCTAGACATTGGAGAAGAAATGATCTTAAATTATAGGGGTGTTTAATATGGCAGAAGAATTAGAAAGAACTTATGTAATTCCACTTAGAAAAGTTAAAAACGTTAAAAGAACTATCAGAGCTCCTAGGGCTATCAGAGAAGTTCAAAACTTTTTAATGAAACATATGAAAGCGGAAGAAGTAAAAATTGACGCTTCTATTAATGAATTTATTTGGGAAAGAGGAATTCAAAAAATTCCTTCCAAAGTGAAAGTAAACGCTGTAAAAGATGAAGAAGGTATTGTTGTAGCAACTTTAGCAGAAAACTAATTTTGCTTTACTATTTTTAATCATCTTTGCAGGAATAAATCTTATTAAGGAATAAACTATGCTTAAAAGAATAAATTTAACTGGAAACCCTAATTTAGGGGTTTACATATCTGTTAATGATGAAGTAGCTATTGTTCCTTTTAACCTTCCTGTTGAAATGGAATCTGTTATAAAAGAAGCATTGGAAGTTGATATTATCAGAACTTCCATCGCAGGTTCTAATTTGAATGGGGTTTTATCAGTAGGAAATTCCAATGGATTTGTAGTCTCCCCATATATAAATGAAAGGGAGATTGACGTATTGGAATCTGCTGGACTTAATATTGGATTGCTTCCTGGAAAGTTCACTGCTGTAGGAAATATAATTGCAGTGAATGATAATGGGGCTATGGTAGGTCCTGAAATTGGGGAAGATGCAATAAAGGTACTTGAGGATACCTTTAAGGTTCCTGTTGAAACATACCAGTTTGCAGATTCTAAAATCCTTGGTTCAGCAAGTCTTGTTACAAATAATGGTGCTTTATTGCACAGAGACTCCTTGTCTGAAGAGATTGCATATATTGAAGAATTCTTTAAGGTTGATGCAAATATTGGAACAGTCTGTAAGGGTATGCCTCTTGTAGGTGCATGTGCAATTGCAAACTCTAAGGGAGTCATGGTTGGTGAAAGTACTACTGGTCCTGAAATGGCTAGAATTGAAGAGGCTTTAGGTTTCTTGGATTTCGGTGATTTTTAACTGAAACTGAATGAATTACTAAAGCGAAATTTAATCAGATATGTATGTCTGACTACTTAAATGTAGTTTAGTATGATGATTAATGATTTGGCTACTAGAGTAGTTTAGTATGATGATTAATTATAGTATTTTATGAAGAGGGATTGTTATGAAAACTAAAATTTATAGAATTAAAGGCAGCTTCGTAATGGGTAGTGAAACACAAGTTTTCACTAAAGAGCTTAAAGCAATTAAAGAAGAAGACATTTATGAAAAACTTTATTCTGTATTTGGAAGTAAACACGGAATAAAAAGAAATCAAGTTAACATTGAATCCATTGAAGAGATTTCTGAGGATGAAGTATTAGATCCTATTGTACAAGCAATTATCTAGATGAATTCATTTGATTTTTTATTTTTTCAATGATTGTTATAATCTAAGGTGTTAAAATGGAAGACCAGCAAAAATTACAACAGATTTTAAGTCAACTTGAAGTTTATAAATCCCAAACTGAGTTATACCAAACTCAGATTGATGCGGTTCAAGCTTCACTTACTGAAATTAGAATTTTAGAATCTACATTAGATGATATTAGTGGTAAAGACACCATAGAAACTTTAGTTCCTCTTGGTGCTGGCTCCTTCATTAATGCAGAGATTAAAAATGAAGATAAAGTTATTATGAGTCTTGGTTCAGGTGTTGCTGTTTCCAAAACTTTTGCAGAAGCAAAAGAAACAACTGCTGCACAGAAAAAAGAGCTTGAAGATACTTTAGACAAATTATTTGCAGATCTTCAACAAATAACTGACATTGTTGCTCAACTTTCTCCACAAGCTGAACAATTAATGGCTAAAGTTCAAGGTCAAATGGGACAACAACCTTACTAGTCTCATTTACTCTTTTTAAACTTTATCTACTTTTCTTTTTTACTAATTTTACTTTTTTTATTTAATTTTTAACTTTTTTAGAGTTTTATTATTTTTATTTTTTTATTAGGCTATTTTTATTATTTTTTAACTTTTTTAGAGTTTTATTATTTTTATTTTTTTTTATTAGGCTATTTTTATTATTTTTTAACTTTTTTAGAGTTTTATTATTT
>NZ_CALCYR010000128.1 GCF_937906425.1 uncultured Methanobrevibacter sp.
CACCGAGATCTACACTCTTTCCCTACACGACGCTCTTCCGATCTATTTTGGGTCTGTTGAAAACCTATTTTAAGAATTTATTTTATTTATTTTAATCCTTTATTTTAGAAAATTTTTATAAAAATTTTTAGGATTTCAACAAGACCAAAAAATATTAAAATTATTAAAAATTATTAAAAATAGCTAAAAAATTAAAAAAAATTAAAAAAAATTAATTAAAAAATATTAAAATTATTAAAAATTAAATTAAAAAAGAGAATGAAAAGAAATAAAAAACAAAAAAAAGATTTAATCAATTAAAAATTAATTAAATCTCCTGAAATCAAATTAAAAGATCCCGATTAACGAATCACTATTTTACCAGATTTAGAAATGGCCTTATAAACGTCATCACCAGCATATTTTACAGTGAATGCATAAGTTTTTTTCTTAGACAAACTAACATTTACACTAGCAATTCCCTTAGAATTGGTCTTAGCAGTGTAAGTCTTTCCGTTTACTGTAAAGCTGATTTTCTTATTCCTAAGAGCAGTTCCTCTTGAAGTCTTAAATGTAGCAGTGATCTTTTTGCTTTTTGCTGTAATCCTATAAGACTTATTGGAAGTGGTCAATTTAGGAGTCTGCTTATTTACAGTGATTTTTGCCACTTCAAAACTAGCATAATAACCATCATCACTTAAGAAACATATTGCAAAGGTGTAATTTCCTGAAACTGCAAGATTTATCTGAATGCTTGCCTTTCCATCATTATCTGTTACCGGAGTATAGATATGACCATTAAAACCTATTTGAACAGGCTTATTTGCCAACGGATTACCATACTGATCTTTAAGGGTGACATTGAAATAATCCCCCTTTCTGCCATCAATAAGATAATTGATTGATGCAGTAGTCATGTTTTCATATTCAATAACTGTTCCCATTCTGTCAACAATGATTGTAGTGTTTGCATCAACATAATCATAACGATTGGAACCATTGAATATTACACTGACCTCATGTGTCCCAACAGACAAATCTGAATAATAGAGATTTGCATGACCGTCAATAATGCTTATCTTTTCCTCCATATCATCAATTTTAATGATTAAATCAGCATCCAGATAGTTTCCAGCCACATTAAAGAATAAAATGCTTAAGCTTGCATTTCTACTGTAGAGCTCTTGGGAACCGAAGGCAATAAGTATAGGGCTTTCCTTGACTGTCACATTCTCATCAGGATCTTCACTTGGACTTCCGCTTAATACATTGAATACTGTAGATGCGCTTACAGGAAGATATTCATCATTTCCTGCAAAATCAATGCTGAGGTCATAGGAACCTATATCGAAAATAGGAAGGGAAAATGTGGAAAATCCATTATAAACCTCAATTTGGCATGTAAAATCATCAACAACACAGCTTAGCTTAACTCCATTTAATTTAGTTTCCCCATAGGTTAAATTAATGTAAAGCACAGGTCTGTGACCTTCATAGACATCAGGGACTGAAATTGAGAGACTAGGAGTCTTTGTAATATTCCCCTCACTTGAATTTGTATCTGTACTATTATCAGTAGCGTTAGTATCAGTACTGTTTTCAGTTGCATTAGTGTCTGTGCCATTGGTATCAGTGCCATTTTCAGTACTGTTAGCACCTGTACCGTTTTCACCAGCAGTTCCATTAATATCAGAAGAACCTCCGCCGGTTCCATTATCATCAGAAGAGTTATCACCGGTTCCATTATCATCAATATCCAATTGACCTATAAACAAAATAGGAAAATCAAGAATCTTTTTTCCGCTTAAGAAGCTGTAAATATGAGCGGTGTCATTTGTTTTTACACTTGGAATATATTGGATCCGTTTTTCATTGGAAACTGTAAAAATATCTGAACTGAATGAATTTCCGCTTTTATCATTTGAAATTCCAAATTCATATTCAGGCATTGAGACAAAAACACCATTTGAACTTTTATAAATAAGATTGTCAACATTTATTGGACTTAAGACAGAATAGACCAAATCAAATGAGCTTATGAGATTTACCCAATTGCTGACTCCCTGATTTGATACTCCATTATAAATCAAACCGGCACCCCTTATCTCATCGGAAGATGAATAATCAATTCCATAGAAATTGTTATTCATATAAAAGCTTTCACCATAAAAGACTGAAGCAAGATTTGCATGGTTATTGTCAAAAATGGAATTTTCAACATAGGAAAGATATTTGTCGCTGTGGATTGCTCCCCCTTCACTTGCAGAGTTATTTGCAAATATTGAACCGTTGACTGAATTTCCAGAACCTGTAAAGCATATGGCTCCCCCTTTAGTTCCTGCAGTGTTATTGACAAATGTATTGTTTATAATAAAACCATTGGATCCGCACCATGAAACAGCTCCCCCTGCACTATCTGCAGTGTTTCCTTCAAATATATTATTTGAAAATAGAGAGTTGGACTGACCGCAATAGATTGCACCAGATTCATTTGCTGAATTGTTTATAAAAACACAGCCATTTACAATCGAATTGGAGGAACCTGATAAAAATATTGCACCAGCCTTAAATCCTGAATTGTTGATAAAACTTGAATTTTCAACATGAATAGACTGGGAGACCCTGATTGCAGCCCCATAACCTTTGCTATAGGCCTTATTGTTTATAAAGCTGCAATTATAAACTGTACCATTATCACCTGCCCAACTAATGGCACCCTTATAATCGGTACGAGGCTCATCATCTAAGGTAATTCCGTTTTTCAAGGTCAAACCCTTTAAAACCACATTATCACTGACAATAAAGAATATTTGAGAACTTTGATTTCCATCCAATACAGCAGCACTTGAAGACTCTATGGAAAGAGTCTTGTTTACAGTAATACGCTCACCAGAGCTTATGAAAGTACCGCTAAGTACAATTGTATCATTGTCATTTGCATTGTCAATAGCTGATTGAATATCTTCAAAGCTGCCCCCATTCAATGAAACACTTGAAGAAACTTTGTTTTTATTTTTTAAATCAGTGCTAAAGTCTTCCCCAGTACTAAAGTCTTCCTCAATACTAAAGTCTTCCCCAGCATTAAAGTCTTCCTCAGTACTAAAGTCTTCCTCAATACTAAAGTCTTCCCCAGCACTAAAGTCTTCCAAATCAGCAGGATTAAAATCCAAATTATAATTACCCTCATCATTACAGACTATAAAACTTTCATCATCAATAATAGAATCATTTCCACCAATATCCAAAGCAGAAACAGATGAAAGGGACAATAATAAAGCAAATGATAAAATAAAAATTAAATCCATTTTAAAACTAAATTTCAAATTTTCACCTAAAAATTTTTTTTAAACACTTAAAATTATTAATTATTAATTAGTATAATTTATTGAAAATATAATATTTAAATTTTTTAGCAAAATAAAATTAAAGCTTAAAAATTTTAAAAAAAACTTTAAACAAAATAATTTAAATTTTTTATCGAAACAAAATTAAAGCTTAAAAATTTTAAAAAAAAACTTTAAACAATTTTAAAAATAAACCATAAAAATGCCCAAATGCTATTTTTATAAGGATTTTCCATCTAATTTGTAAACTTTAATTATCAACATATAAATACTTGTAAAACACATATTAAATTAAACATTTAATGAATTAATTTTAAAATTTCGTTTTAGTTTTTTAATTTTGTGGAGGTTTTAATTATTTTTAATAAAAAATATTCAATTTTACTATTAATGATTTTAATAGTAAGTGCAATATCCCTTTCTTCAGTCAGTGCAGAAGATACAAGCATTGGCAATTTAAGCACTGCAAATGAAATGGAAATTGCAGACTCAGATTTTAATAATGAAATGGAAATTGACAATTCAAATCAGATTGAAAGTCTTGAAAAGGACACTGCCCTCAAAAAAGAATCTGAAGATTCAAAACTCTCAGACAATGATGACAAATATGAAGTCAATTATGAAATAATGATTCCGGATTCAGTCAGGAAGGGAGGCTACACTACATTTGAGGAAGACCTCTATGATTACTTTTCCACAGTAAGCTGTACCTTTTTTGATGATGTGGATGGAAACTATTCCATTTCAGTAGATGGCTTGGAAGTCTACAATCGCCCAATCATCAGTTATTGGGACGACGATTATGAAGAGGATTATTTTGATTTGAATGATCTTAACTTAAGCTATGGAACCCACAGCATTGAAGTCAAATTCGACGGCAATGATGAATACGCTCCCTTTTCAGTTCAAAAGGAATTTGAATATTACTACTTTAAACTCCTCATTCCGGAAAATATAATTAAAGGAGATTGGGATGATCGCAATTCTGCAATGATTTGTGAATTTGCACTTGATGCAAAAGGAAACCTAACAGTTTACATTGACAATAAAAGGGTATTCAAGGATTCAGCATATGATGCCCGAATCAGGAATCCGGCAGATGATGATGAGCTTGATTTGGAGTCAACAATAAGCATTTCACTCGATTCCTTATCCTTTGGACAGCATAGCTATACAGTCAACTATACAGGCAGCAATTATGAAAGCCTATATCTGAAAGGTTCCTTCAACATAAGCGACTATTACTTTGAGGTTAATGGAATTGAAGATGAATATTCCTACGGCGATGTTTTAGAGTGTGAAATAAGATTGATTGAAGGGACTACAAAAAATCTGATATTAAATGCAAATGGCAAGGAATATGCAATTGTAATATCAGGCAATGATTACAGCTATTACTGTGAGAACTATTATTTCAATGAGCTTGTCTTAGGTGAAAACAATTTGACCTTCACCTACGAGGACAGCAAATTGCCAAAAAGAAGCCTGACATTTCTAATCAATGTTACAGGCAAGATTCTTGCTCCCGAATGGGAGGGAATAAGGTATATGGCAGACAATAGAACAATTAATTTAACATTGCCAAATGATGCAAAAGGCAATCTAAGCCTTTACCAATCTGAATACAATCTTTATGGAGATAATGAATACACTGCAGGGGACTTGATTAAATCTGTCCCTATGAAAAATGGATTTGCATCCATCCCATTATACGATTTCCCATTAGGCCAACATGATTTTCTTATCCGCTATGAGGGGGATGACTACAAAATCGAAGACCTGATTACATCAATACAAGTCGGACCAAATATAGATTTGGCTACAGGGGTCTGGTCAAAAATCATCAATGGCTACTCAATAAGAGTTCAATCTCCTGAAGATTTCACAGGACGCCTTATCATTGACGTCTATGATACAGAATACCTGAAAGATGAAGACTATTATGAAATGAGCAATCATGTCAAGGAAATATATAACGGTTCAGCCAAGGGAATTGTCAATATAAAATATCCCAGTTTGGATATTGGAAATTACTACTTCCACATCAGGCTTTTCAATGATGATGAAGAAATCTTTTCAAAATCCATTATGTCCAGCATAAGGGATGAAAATCCAGATTGGGAAATAATTGTAGAGATTCCTGATGAGATTTGTCTGGATGACTATTATGATGGAGAATATTACATTTCATTTTGTCCGACCAGCATTCCAAATGATATTTCAGGAGACCTGATTCTTTATATAGATGGAGAAATAGTAGATGAGAATTCATTGGACGATGAATATGAATTTCCACTTGAATTTATTGACATAGGCAGCTTAAGCAGAGGAAGCCATAATTGGGAACTTAAATATTTAGGTGACAGCTACTATAATCCGACTTCAGTAAATGGCAGCTTTAAAATACTTAAGACTTTTCCAAGTTATATAATCGCATCTTCTGTAAGCACAAGCTATAAGACATCAAAAAAGATGACAATTACTTTAATGGACTATAATGATATGCCCCTTGCAAATAAAAAGGTCAGCATTGTTTTAAATGGCAAGACATATACAAAAACCACCGATGCAAAGGGCAAGATCTCATTTACAGTTCCTGCAAACCTTGCTCCTAAAACATATATTGCAAGAGTCAAGTTTGCAGGAGACCTTGATTATTTAAGTTCGCAAACTACAGCAAAGGTAAAAGTAGTAAAGGCAATTCCTAAGCTAACAGCAGCCTCAAAAACATTTAAACTTAAGGCAACAAAGAAATACACCGCTACATTAAAGTCAGACAAGAAGCTTGCAATAAAAAATGTAAAGATAAGCCTAACTGTCAATAAGAAGACATACACTGCAAAAACCAATTCAAAGGGAGTCGTTACATTAAAACTTAGCAAATTAACTAAGAAGGGCAAGTACACTGCAATAATTAAGTTTAGCGGAAACTCATATTATAAGGCTGTAACTAAGAAAGCTACTATTTCCATTAAATAGTCTAAAAAACATTTTAAGGAGTTTTAACTCCTTCTTTTTTTATTTTTATTCAATTCTAATTGGATCTTTTTTAAATTTAGACTTGTTTTTTATTTATTTTAATATCTTATTTTTTATTTAAACTTATTTTTTAGTTTTATTTTAAATTTAAAGTTAATATTTTATTTTATTTTTAATTTAAACTTCTTTTTATTAATTAAACTTATTTTATTTTATTTAAATCCATACTTTTATAAATTAAATAAAAATTTACTTATAATCAATTCATTAAAAAAAATAAGAAACTTAATTGTTTAAAATAATTAAAGAAATAATAAAAATAGTTAAAAATGATTTAAAATAATTAAAAATAATTAAAATAGTTTAAAATAGTTTAAATAATTAAAAAATAATAAAAATAGTTAAAAATAATTAAAAATAATTAAAAATAATTAAAAAAAAATAAAAATAGTAAAATAG
>NZ_CALCYR010000129.1 GCF_937906425.1 uncultured Methanobrevibacter sp.
GTGACTGGAGTTCAGACGTGTGCTCTTCCGATCTTGGAAAAAATTAAAATAATTAAAAAATAATGAAAAAAACATTAACACGGATTTAACTAAAACAATAAAAAAGTATAAAATAAAATAAAAATTAGAATAGTAAAAATACTATTCTATTAACTATTTTTTCTAACTAATCTTTAAAGTGCTTTTAACAGCAGTAGCCTTGTATCTTTCGTCTCCTGCGAATTTGGCAGTGAAAGAATAGGTTCCTTTCTTGGAAAGACTGACCTTGACTGTTGCAATTCCATTGGAATTAGTTGTTCCAGTGTAAGACTTGCCATTTACTGTAAATGTAATCTTCTTAGCCCTTATTGCAGACCCTCTTGAGGTCTTGAAGGTCGCTGTTAATGTTTTTGTTTTTGCACTTGCCTTATAGGTCTTTTGAGCTGTTGTAAGTTTTACAGGCTCTGGCTCAACTGTAATCTTGGCAACTGAAAAGCTTGCATTATATTCATCATCACCAAGGAAACATATGGCAAATGTGTATCCTCCCTTAACACCAAGGTTTATTTGGGTTTTAGCACTTCCATTAGCATCTGTTGTATAATTATAGACATGTCCATTGAATCCAACATAAACCATCTTATTGGCCAATGCCTTTCCATTGGAGTCCACCAATTGGAAATTGAAGTATTCACCATTTCTGCCATCAAGAACAGTATTGATAGCATTGGTGGTCATGTTTTCACAAAGGATTTGACTTGATTGTCTTAAAACAACCGGTGCAGTTTCATTTGAATCGCCACTTGAATCACCGCTTGAATTGTCACTTGATTCATCTGTTTTTGTGTTTAAAACAGTAAGGGTTTTCATTCCACTGACCAAGGTATTGTTAAGGATTATGACTCCATTTTCAAAGATGTCATCTGAAGTGGAATTGATTAAAAGAAGGCTAATCTCTTCAGCTTGAACCTTAGGGCTTGCAGCTATGAACTCATTGTTGCTAATCTCGAAAAAGACATTACAAGAGTCTTCACTTTCAAAGTAAACAATATCATTGTTGCTGTTTAGGGTAAAAGTAATTCCATCAACGATAAACTCACTTATATCATCACGAACAATGAAAACAGGACTAGCATCATTTGAGGTAAATATATTTGCATTTTCTGAAATGATTACAATATCACTTGTAATGTTTAGATTGGAAATGTTTTGATAGTTATAGCTTCCTAAATTAATAATGTCTCCAGGCTCTGCAGAATCGATTGCCCTTTGAATGTCCAATACATCATTTCCAGTGTGATTAATGAGAATATACTCGCTTTCACCATCTACCTCAAGAACATATGATGAACTTGAAGGAGCATAAACTGTGTCTCCATAATAATTAGCGAAAATTGTGTAGTTTCCAGCCTCATCCAATTCAAGAAGGAAAGTGTTTTCACCATTCACATACAATAAATCGAAGAACTCGCCATCGATTGAAATGGCTACAGCACCAGCAATGTTCCTGTTGTTGGAACTTAATCCAATGCTTAGATTATATAATCCTCCATTATAGAGCTCTTCCTCTTTAACAGATGATATGGAGATTCTAGTTTCCCTTGGCAATACGCTAACGATTGCAGAATCGGCAGAGCTTACCTTGGACTTGTCACCATTATAGGTGACAGTGATATAGTACTCTCCAACTTCAACAAGGCTGTCAATCTCAAGAGATCCCTTACCTCTTGAAACTGTAATCTCCTTTTCACGGCCTTGATTTATGCTAAGATAGACTGAACCGTTTAATGGAATGTCATTGAGGTCAGTCAAGCTGATGTTAAGGGTAAATGACTCGCCGGATATGATTGACTCTGGAGCTGTAATCTTAAGGGAACTTTCCTTGGATGTTACATAAATGCTTGAACTTGCATTTGAAGCCATATATTCATCATTTCCTTCAAATACAGCAGTTATTGCATATTCACCTTGATTTACCAAATCCTTTGTGCTTAAGGTTCCGCTGCCTCTGCTTACAATCACTGTGTAGTTTTTATCGAAATCATCATTATGGATGTTTACAATAAGGTTTCCATTGATTCCATTGAAGTCATTGTCAACAAGTGTAAAGTTGATACGTGCAATCTCACCTGAAACTATGTCATTTGTATTGATTGCAAGATTGGAAGGCTTGCCTGAAACGTTAAAGCTCACTCCATCCATTATAGGATAGTAGCTAATGCTTCCGCCATAAGCCACATAAACATAATAACTGCCTTGGAGGAGATTGCTTATTCTGTAGCTTCCAAGTCCATTGACGGTGGTGACATCATGAGTTTCAATATCATCATCAGTGAGAATTACAATTCTTACGCTTTCATCCAATGGATTGTCATATTGATCTGTTAAATTAAAGACAATTAGATTGGAATCGCCAGCATTCAAAGATTCTGTTGTTGCATTTACTTTCAATTCAGTGAATGTACCTGTATTACTTGGAACAATCAAGTCACCGAAGTAGGAAACCCAATAGTCAGAGCCATAACCATAATAATCCTCAAATAGGGCTACATACATTCCATCAATGTAATTGTTTCCTTCAAAGAAAAGAGGAAACTCCAAATCCAACTCATCAATCAGGCTGTAAACTGAAAATAAAAAGATGGTGTTTGGATCCACATTCTCATTTATCGCATAGAAATTATTGTTGGAAATTTCCACTCCGCCGTAAATGTATTCAGAACCTTCAGGACCTAGGAAAACAATGGAATCATTTCTGAGATTGAATGTGTTTTCTGTTACAATGACATCATATAGATAGGTGTCCTCTGCATCGATTATCGGCAAGTAAGTGTAAATTGCGGTATAGTCCTTGAAATTAGGAGCCTCAAAGTGACCGCAGTCTGTAAAGCTGTTGTTTGCAATCAAGGTACCATAAGCAGCCTGATAACTGGAAGATATTCCATAAAGGTAGATTGAATAGGAATTGTTTATGAACTGATTGTCAAGGATTCTTGTATTGCTTGAACCGTATTCAACAAGAATTGCATCAAGAACAGGCCCCTCAAATGTGTTGTTTGCAATCAATGCATTGTTACATTCATCCAAATGGACACATTTGGTACCTCTTTCCTTACCTCCTGTATTGTATGAGGTGTATAATCTTGTGGTAGTGCCGTTAAAGTAGGAATTTGTCACAGTCAGGTAATTTGCCTCACAGTATACTCCATGATTGAAGTTGATGAAGCTGCATTTGTCAATGCTTACATTGCTTGCAGATGGACCTACCTTCAATGCCCAGCCATAAAGGGTATCCCAATCCGTATATTCCAAGTTAGGATTGATGTTTTCAAATATGATTCCTTCCACTGCAACATTTGCTGCGCTAATGTAAACAACGGAAGTGTCACTTTCATTTTCATAGCCTTGAATACACCCATATCCTCTAATTACAGTGTCTCCAGCACCTAAAAAGCTGATTTTCTTTGTAATGTTAATTTGAGCATATCCGACATTATATTCTCCAACTCCCAAATCAACTACATCTCCAGAACTTGCTGTATTTATGGCAGTCTGAATGTCTTTAGCATCATCACCTGTACGTACAACCGGAATTGTTGAAACTCCATATTGAGGAGTATTTGGATTAGTTGATTTAGAATAGGAATTGTTTTTTAAATCAGAATTGTCTTGACTTGAATCAGTGATATATGAGTCTGTAGAAATAGAATCTGAAGAAACAGAATCAGAAGAACTGCTTAAATCAGAAGCAATTGAATCCGCAGAACTAGCTGAATCAGCAATAGAATAATCTGAATTTAATCCGTCTTCGCTAGCTGATACCATACCTAAACTTAATATAAATACACTAAGAATAGCTAAAAATATCAAAGCCCTATTAAATTTTATTTTCACTTTTTCACTCCTTTATCTAGATAAAGCAATAATAATAGAAAAAATCACAATCATCAATAATTAAAATTTTATTTGTTAAAATTAAAAAGCTAAAAATAGCTAAACAGCTAAAAAATAACTAAAAAGCCAAAATCTAACTAAAAAAGCTAAAAAATAACTAAAAAGCTAAAATCTAACTAAAAAAGCTAAAAAATAACTAAAAAGCCAAAAATAATAATTATAGAATATTTGAAATAAAAAATTAATTATTCTACTTAAAACTATTATAAAAAACCTTTTCGAATTACATATTTGGTAATTGGATTTTTAAAAAAATAGTTTTTTATATAAAAATTTTACAAAAAACTTGTAAATTAAAACGATATGAATTTAATTCCCATATAATTAAAACTTTTTACATATTCTTTTATGTTTTTAATACTATATAAAACTGATAAATTTAATTTACTTATATAAGTGTACATATCGAAGAAAAAAATAATTGATTAAAATAGGGAATAAATGATAAAAAATAAGAGAAAATAGAAACTATTCAACATGGAAAAAATGAATAAATGAAAAAAAATAGTATTCAATTAAGAAAATTTAAAAAAACTAAAGAAAAAAAATAATAAAAAATTAAGAAAAACTAAAGAAAAAAGTTTGAAAAAAAATAAAAAAATAAGAAAATAAGAAAATAAGAAAATAAGAAAATTAAAGAAAAAAATAGATAATTAAAGAAAAATTTAAAAAAAAACTAAAGAAAAATAAGAAAATTAAAAAATTTAAAAATAGTTTAAAAAACTAAAAAAACTAAAAAAATGAGTAAAAGTAATTATTTAATAACTACTTTTCCCTTTTTAGTAACTGCTCCATAAGATCTGTCACCTGCAAACTTAACAGTGAAACTGTAAGTCTTTTTAGTAGACAAACTTACCTTAACAGTAGCAATTCCCTTAGCATTGGTTGTTGCTGTGTATGTCTTGCCATTTACAGTGAAACTGATCTTTTTGCCCTTGACTGTTTTTCCCTTATTGTCCTTTAATGTAGCAGTCAATGTCTTTGTCTTTGCACTGGCCTTATAGGTCTTTGCAGGAACTGTCAAACTCATTTTCTTCTGAATAACAGTTATCTTAGCTACTGCAAAGCTTGCATTATAATCCTCATCACCTAAGAAACATAAAGCAAAGGTGTATCCTCCAGGAGTGTTAAGATTGATTTGAACACGGGCCTGACCTTTAGAATCAGTTATATAAGTGTAAATATGGCCATTAAAACCAACACTAATATTCTTGCCAACCAATACCTTTCCATTTCCATCTTTAAATGTGAAAGTGAAATAATCACCGACCTTACCCTCACTGGCTACCACTGCAGTAGCGGTTAAATTATTAAAAACAAACTGAGTGCTTTCTTTTCTGGAAGGGGCAATAAGATTTACAGCCTTCATTCCATTCAATAATTTATTGTCCTTAACATAAATATTGTCAAATGCCAATTGATCATCGGATTCCACCTTTAAAAGATTTAATGAGGAATTGTCCAAGCCATTATCGCTTGTAACACTTATATTGGTCAATTCCATTTGACCTAAATTGCCACTTGTTTTAACATTGACAAGACTTTGATTGTCACTGCTAAAATTAAGTCCAATGTTTGAAATGCTAAGGTCTGTTTGGTCTTGAACAAGGAAAACACTATCTGAATCCTTGGCAATTGATATATTGGTCTCTGCACCAATGAAGTTCAGGTTCTTGTCAATAGTGATTGTTTCAATATCCTTATAGGAATAATCTCCCAAATCAATAATGTCTCCTGCCACTGCACTTTCAATTGCATCAATAATGTCTTTAGTGTCATTTCCTGTATGGTTTACAAGTACAGTATTTGAATAGTCCAATATTTCAATCTCACTTGATGCATTTACCGGTTCATTACTGTCATCACCTAAAAACTTAGCAAAGACAGTATACTTTGCAATTTCAAAGTCTGTAATGTTCAATTCTCCATTTCCATCGATTATTGTAAGATTATATGAATTGAATAGGCTTGAATCCTCATTAAATATATCAACAGAGATATCTCCACTTAAAGGATAAGGGACAGACTTGGAATTAATTCCATTCAAGACAAAGCCTATTTTAACAAGATTTGCATAAAGATGACTGTCTGTATTTATTTTAAGTTCTGTCTCATCACGAGGGCCGTAGATGATAAGGTCACCATCCTTGACGGTAGTGGTATCGGATCCGAAGTCAGTATAGACCATATCCTCATCCATTGAATTGTTTGCAATCACTATATTTCCAATAAGGTACAATAGGGATTCTTTGACCGGACAGCTAAAGAAGGTGATTGTTGAAGCATTTATATCACTTGAATTATCCAATAGAATAACATTATTTCCATTAATGCTAACGTTTCCAATCTCGCTTGTAACAGATGTCTTGATTAAGACATTGGAATCTGTAACATAGAATGTATTGTTTTCAATCTTAAAGTCACTGAATGAAGCTGCAGCATCGATTATAGGTAAATTTTGGTAATTTACCGGCTGTCCCTGATAAAGGGCTTCAAAATGACCGCAATGAATAAATGTATTGTTTGCAATGGTTAAATTTTCACTTGCAGAATGATCAAGGAAGATTGCATAGGAATTATTGATGAATGTATTTCCTATAAACTCATTTGAGGATGCTGCATCAACATTGATTCCATCAAGAACAGAGCCTTCAAATGTATTGTTGATTATCCTGTTATATTTGGAGTCAGAAGAGAATGAAATTGCACGGGTTCCCCTTTCCTTACCATTACCATTGGTTATTCTTGTACTTGTTCCTGTAAAATAGGAATTGCTTACGGTTACATAATTGGAACCGTCTATGTTTACCTCCCTATTATAGTTGATGAAGGAACAGTTGTCTATTAGAATATTGCTTGCGCTGTCTAAACGAATTGCCCAACCATATAATGTGTCATAGTCTGTATAGCTCAAATCAGCCTCATAATTGTTAAATACAATTCCTTGAATCCTTGCACCTGAGACACGATTAACTTCAATCACACAGCCTACCTTGACACCGCCGGTACCGTTGATTAAGGTGGAACCGGTTCCTAAAAGGGTTATGGCCTTGTTTAACTCAATCTGGCCACTGCCGATATTGTATTGGTAATCTCCCAATAGAACTGTATCTCCAAGTTTGGCCAAATCAATTGCATTTTGAATGTCACTTAAATCATTTCCTGTATGATTGACTGTAATATTATTGGATTCAGACAAATAATTAGACTTTAAAACAGTTTCTGCAGACTTGTGTATATTATTATCAGATAAAGAGTTAGCTGAACTGGACAAATCATCGTCTAAATCAGCCAAATCATCTTCTGAAACAGTTAAATCAGAATTGCATGAAACTCCACCACAATCGACATAATCTAAATCAGCAAAATCAGAATTAGCTGAAACTCCATCACAATCGACATAATCTAAATCATCATTCGATAATTGTAAATTCCCATTATCCCCATTTATTGAACCAATATCACTAGCAGATGCCAATCCAATAGCTAAAAATAAAATAAATAATAATGAGAGCATTTTAATAGTTTTATTAATATTATTTTTCAAACTTACACCCATAAAACGATTTTTAAAAATTAATTATTATTATTTATTTTTTAAATATTATTTAAATCTTGATAAAAAATTAATTAATTATGCAAAGTTTTTACAATTGATAAAATAAAATAAGAAAATTTGGACAAAATACTAAAATGAAAATTAAATTTTAAATTATTTTACTTTAAAAATAATAAAAATAGATTAAAAAAAATTTAAGAGCAAATAAGACATTAAAAAAGTAAAAAAAATAATAAAAATAGATTAAAAAAAATTTAAAATTAAAAAAACTT
>NZ_CALCYR010000130.1 GCF_937906425.1 uncultured Methanobrevibacter sp.
TTAGTTTTACTTCGTTATGCCTTATTTTAAAAGAATTTTAATATTTCTACTTCGTTATACCTTATTTTAAAATAATTTTAATTAGTTTTACTTCGTTATACCTTATTTTAAAAGAATTTTAATATTTCTACTTAGTTATATATTTTTAAAAAAAGTTTCTTAAATTTAAATAAGGTTTTTTAGAAAAATATTTGATAATAAATTGTTTTTTTTTAAGGAATCAGAATTGTTTATTTTTAAAATAAGAATTGTTTTTTTTAAGAATCAGAATTGTTTATTTTTAAAATAAGAATTGTTTTTTTTTTAAGGAAAAATAGTTTTTATTTAAATGGATATTTTTTTTAAGAATAAAAATAGTTTTTATTTAAAAATACTGTTTTTTTTACAAAAGTATTTATAACAAACTTTTGTAATCTTCTAAATGATTTATATTAATTAATTCATCAGGATTATCCTCTTTTACTCCATAAAACTCAAATCCATCGGAATACATTTTTCTAAGAATTGGATTTAAGTTGTCATTTTCCCCTTCCAAATAGTGCATTAATTCGTTACGATTTGCTGCAAAAGGCATTCCCAAACCTATAGCACTATCCAATTTACCGATATCAATTCTTCTTAAGATGGAAATGGTTTTTTGAGGATTGTCTGATTTAAAAAGAGTATTTAAAATATTGTTGAAAGTTTTAGAACTGACTGTAGGTTGATCTCCTGTTACACATAAAACATATTGGTTTTTTGAATTTAAGAGACCATTTAATAAAGAAATAGAAAGACCTACATCAATTGGATTGTTTTTAACAATTTTTAATCTTTTATCATCAATATTATTAATTAAAGGTAATATTTCATCATAATAATGACCTAATACCACAATGCATTCATCGATATTTTCAGTATTCAATACATTATCTATTGTAGTTTCAATTATTGTATTTTTTAAAAAAGGAAGTGTAAGTTTATTCTGCACCGGAATATTTTTATTTAATTGGTCTTCTCTCATACGAGAGTTCTTTCCAGCTGCAGTAATAATTGCTGAAACTTTATTCATGAATACTACCTTTAAATAATTAATTTGACAATTAATAAATTAAAAATCTAAATTTTTTTCGATTTGATTATTTATTAAAAATTAAAAAATAATTTTTTATTTATTCGGTTGAAGTGGTACTATTTGAACTTGTGTGATTGCTTGGAATCAATTCCACAATTTTAGCATTGATTTCCATTCCAGTACCGGATCCTTCAGTCCACATTTCTATTTTAATAGGATAATCTAATGTATTATAGATTTTAATTCCAGTTGATGGACTGTAACCATATAAAACTGCATCTTCACCGGAATCCATTCCTACAGGTAAACTGAATCCTAATGCCATTACTGCATTTCTTAAAGCTCTTGCAGGAGGACATACTCCGTGGGTAGCCATACCTGAGTCAGCATCAGATTCAGGAACTGAACTGAATGAAACTCCGTCTCTTCCACAACCTGAAGTGTTTGCAGGGATTATAGTGCCGTTCCATGCCTTAACAAATTGTCTTGCATTGTATTCCCTATTTGCATCATTGTATTGTGGGTGAGATCCTAAATATGTGTATGTGCTACTTGCAGTTGTTTCAGTAACATTTCCCTCATAAACAATTACCGGTGAACCGTTAGGGTATTTAATGGAATAATTATAAGCCTCTGGGAAGTGTTCTTTAAGAATGTCTGGACTTATATATGTTCTATTATCATTAATGCCTGCAATACAGAATTCTAAATTATATTTGGAACCTTGTGAATAAGCGTTATACCAATATTTTAAGCTTTCTTCACTTACCATATCACCAGGAATTGTATCATTGCTGATGTCTTCAGCCTTGATGTGCTTGATGGTTTGATTGGTTCTGTTATTGATGATATCAATTCCACCTTCAACAATTACCGCTTGTGTATAAGGTGAATTGTATCCCCATACAAATTCTCCAGGAGGCACTACATTGATTGTGTTGTTTTCAATAAGCACATATCCCGGACCATCAAATCCTTCAATTTCACCGCTTTTACTAACATTGGCAGTAACCAATTCGGAGACTGGTGTTGGAACAGTACCTGTTGCCAATGATAGGAATGCATCTGCAATATCTCCATTTGCAACTTGATCAGTGAAATAGTTGATATTAGACACTATAGGATGTCTGTTGATTTTGTCTTTATCTATTAAATTATCTCCGGCAAATACAGTTGAACCGTTATCATATTTTGAAACTTCCATCAAATTTTGAGTGTTCTCATTGTCTGCATTTACAAGAGAAATTGACATAAGTATTGCAATAATTACAATTAGAGCAATAAATATTTTAAATGAATTTCTTTTAAATAAACTTCTTTTAGCCAATTTCACACTTCCTTTAACTATATTTAATTTTATATCGTTTTTGCAATCGATAAAAATTAATTTTTAACATATTATAATATAATTTTTATTTATTTGATAATTTTTTAAATTTATAATTAATTTATTTTTTTTATTTATTTGAATTTTTTAAATAGTATAATTAATTTATTTTTCAAATGAAGCACAAATCTCCCTTAATCTGTCTTGGATTTTTATAATTGTTTCCTGTCCATTTCCACCTATGAAAATCGCAGGGTCATGGGAATATTCAGCTACAAATCCAATGATTTCATCAAGGTTATTTGCAATCTCTATTCTTCCGTTATAATCCAATCCCTGTAATCTGTAGATTGCCATATCCAAGGTGTCTTCAAGGCCTGGGAATAAGATGATTATGTCTGGATTTGCTTTTACAACCTCATTTAAAATGTCAAGCCTATGATTTTCATTATGTCTAGGAGTTCCAATAAATATTGCATTAAATCCCACTTCTTCAAGAATTGGCTTTATTGCATCTGAATTGTCTGATTTTCCAATATAAATCTTACAATCATTTAATTTAAGAACTTCCAATCTGCCTTTAACAGGCTTGAAACTTTCGAGGCTGCTTTTAATTATTTCCTCTTTGATTTCAAAGAAATTCTCATTGATGTAATTTGCAATGGCTTGGCTTAAACCTGCATTCAATCTATTGAATTTTCCAAATACTTGAAGATTGTAGTCAGTTTGATTATATTCAATGATACTTTCTGAAATCTCTTTGAATTCTTCCATATATGAATTTTCATTCTTTGGATTGAATTGGCTTTCATTAAGGAATATTGTCTTATTTTCAAAGAATCCCTTTAATGAATCCTTATAGCCGTCCATTGAGCCATGAACATTCATGTGGTCATTACCCATATTTGTCAATGCAATAAGGTCAAAATCAAAGCAATAAGAACAGAAACCTAATGTCATGTCACAGACTTCAACAAGCAGGACATCATAATCCTTGGAATCTGCTTCTAGAATAAGGTCATAATAGCCTTCAAAACCTCCTCCAGCATTACCTCCTACTAAAACGTTCTTTCCAGCATTTTCCAATATTTCCTTAATCATTGAAACTGTAGTTGTTTTTCCATTGGTTCCAGTTACTCCAATGGTAAAAATCTTTCTGTGGCTATCGAGAATGTCGCATAATAATTTGCCGGAATTCTTGTAATGCTCTGCAATTCTGCTGCCCCAAATACTTGGGCTTAAAACAACTGCATCACAGGAATCTATCATTTCCTGATTATTGAATCCTAAATCAATTGATAACTTATCCTTATGGAAACTGATTTTTTCCTTATTTGGAGATACGTCAACACCAGCTAGGCTTAAAGGTAAATCATGTAAATTGATGTTTACATTTAAATCACTTGCATAAACATACCAGTCATGTTTTAAAAGGGAATTTAATGCTTTTTTACCTTCCACGCCTAAACCTATTATTGCAGCTTTCATTATTTCACATATAATACTTATAATTTTAATTAAAAATTATATTATAAAATATTAAGTTATTTTATAACATTTTAATCTATGTTTTTTATTATTAATAAAAGTTAGTAATTTAAAGAATAATATATCTTTTTTAAGGAATTTTTTAAAACTTAACTTGATTTATAATGGATTTTATGAAAATTTTAAATGGTTTATTATAAAAATTTAAATATAATCTTAATATAAGTTATATATAGAAATAAAAAATTTTTATTTTTAAAATTTTTAAAATTTTTAAACTGATTAAAGATAAATTATATTTAAATTTAATTATTAAAAATATTTTAAATTTGGTGAAACAATGAATTTTGATGAAGAAATCAAATTAGTGGAAGAACTCTGTATGACTCCAGGTATTTCTGGTCATGAAGAAAAAATTGCAGAGATTATTAAAAGAGAATTAAAAGATGTAGCGGATGATATTGAAGTAGATTTAATGGGAAATCTTATAGCTACCAAAAAAGGTTCCTCTAAAAAAGGACCGACTGTAATGCTTGCAGCTCATATGGATGAAATTGGTTTAATGGTTAGATATATTGATGACAATGGATATCTTAAATTCTCAACTATTGGCGGAATTAATGACCAGATGTTAATGAACCAAACTGTTGTTATTCATTCTAAAAATGGAGATATAACTGGTGTAATCGGTTCCAAACCACCTCATGTTACAAAGCCTGAAGAAAGAAAAAAAGTTGTTCCATATGATGAAATGTTTATTGATATTGGCGCAAAGGATAAGGAACAAGCTGAAGAAATGGTCTGCATTGGAGATCCAATTACATTTAAATCCTGGTTTGAAGCATTCCCAAATAATTTGGTAATGGCAAAGGCTTTGGATAACCGTCTTGGTTGTTATGTAATGATGGAAGTTTTAAAAAGGGTAGACTCTAAGGCAACCGTTTATGGTGTTGGAACAACCCAAGAGGAAGTAGGATTAAAAGGGGCAAAGGTAACTTCATTTAAGTTAAATCCAGATATGGCATTTGCTCTTGATGTAACCTTATCCGGTGATCACCCTGGAATCAAACCTGAAGAGGCTCCTGTAGTCATTGGAAAAGGACCTGCTGTAATCATGATTGACGCAAGTGGCAGAGGAATAATTACTCCAAAAATCATTAGAGATTTATTGATTGGAACTGGAGAAAAAGAGGAAATTCCATTCCAACTTGAAGTCAGTGACGGTGGTACTACTGACGGTACTGCAATCCACCTTACCAGAGAAGGTATTCCAACAGGAGTTTTATCAGTACCTACAAGATACATTCACACAACTGTTAGTGTAGCAAGCATGGAAGACGTTGAAAATACTATTCAATTGATTGTAGCGGCTATAAACAGTTTAGAATAAGTTTATCTTATTCTTTTTTCTTTTTGATTTTTATTATTATTTTAATTCTTTTTTTAATTTTTTTTTATATTTTTATTTTATTTTTAATTCTTTTTTTATATTTTTATTTTATTTTAATTCTTTTTTTATCTTTTTTAGCATTTTTTCTTTATTTATTTTTTATTTATTTTATTTTTAAATTAAAATTAATTTTTTTTTAATTTTTATTAAATTTAAATTTATTTTTTAAAATAAATTTTTTTTATTATAGTATACTTAATATAAAAAAATATTTTTTAAA
>NZ_CALCYR010000131.1 GCF_937906425.1 uncultured Methanobrevibacter sp.
AATATTTTAACTAATTAAAAATCTCATTTTAGTATTTTAACTGACTAAAACACTTATTTTAATATTTTAACTAACTAAAAATCTCATTTTAGTATTTTAACTGACTGAAACTCTTATTTTAATATTTTTAACAAAGTTATGAAAATAATTTTTTAAATGAAATAAATATTCGCATATGAACAAACTAAATAAATATTGATAAAAAAAGTTTGGCTAAAAAGCCAAAACTATAAATTTAAATAGCCATAAGCGGAAATAGCTGCCACAGCACCTTCTCCACATGCTACAACCCACTGTTTTACTCCGCCAGTAATGTCTCCTGCTGAGAAAACTCCTTCAATGTTTGTAGCCTGTTTTTTGTCTGTAACTATATAACCGGCCTCATCAAGTTCAACACCAAGATCGGATGCAAGTTCATTTGAAGGATCATCACCAATAGCTACAAAAACAGCATTTGTAGGAACCTCTTCCTCAACTCCATCCCTTAATAGGCTAACAGATTCAACCATCATTTCCCCATTGATCTTTTCAACTGTGGAATTCCATAAAACCTCAATTCCATTTTCCTCAAGAGCCTTTTGAAGATGATGCTCACACCTAAGCTCATCACGCCTATGGACAAGTCGGACATTACATCCTAAATTCTTTAAATATAAAGCTTCCTGAGCTGCACTATTTCCTCCGCCAATCATTAAAATGTCCTTTCCTACAAAAAACATTCCATCACAGGTAGCACAATATGCAACTCCGCGACCTAAAAATTCATCCTCACCAGGAACATTCAAATGTCTATGACTTGCACCGGTAGCTAAAATAAGGGTTTTGGTTTTAAATTCACGGATTTCATCACTTTCTTCAGTGATTAGCATAGGAGATTTTTTAGTCTTTAAAATAAAACCATCATCTGTTTTTTCAATTGAATTGATTATCTCATTTTCAAGAATTTCACAATATTTTTCAGTTTGAACCTTCATGTTTTGAATCAATTCCATTCCTGAAATAAGCTCATATCCAGGATAGTTTTGCATCATTGGAACTTCAAGCCCATTGCCACCGGTTAAACCCTTATCAATGATTAAAGCCTTTGAATTTTGTCTGCCAGCATACATTCCTGCAGTCAAACCGGCAGGACCTGCACCAACAATTATTATATCATAATCTTCCATATAAATCCCTCAAAATAAATCTTAAATAAATTGTTTTTAAAAAACAATTATATTCATATAACTTAACTTTCGTTTCATATAATTTAATTATTTTCTTTTAACCAAGGATAATTAACAATATCATCAGCAGTGAATCTTTTTTCGGGATCTTTTTCAAATAAATGATTTAAAAATTGTTTCATTTCTTCAGAAATAGTTATTCCATTTTTATTATAATCAAATTTTCCTTCTGTTATTTCTTTAAATAATTCAACAATATTTTCTCTATTTTCTGGCATAAAAGGTAGTCTTTTAAAAATATAAGTATATATTGAAATCCCAAAATCCCAAATATCAACTGCTTTATAATCGATACTTTTTTTTTCTTTTTCTTTATCTTCGACTAATTCAGGAGGAAAAAAATATATATTCCCTTGAGTTCTTAAAATATTATCTTCTGGTTCATTCATCCTTAAAGAGCTGCCAAAATCGGATAATTTACATTTGCCGTCTTTGCCTAATAAAATATTATCTGATTTAATATCACAATGAGCAATATTATTATCATGTAAAAATTTAATTCCAGATGCTATTTCTAATATCCATTTTTTAATTAATTTTTCATCGTATTTATTATTATCGAATTTACTATTTAAAGTGAATATTCCAGTTTCTTCATTGACTGTTATTAATGGCTCTGCTAATTCTATTATTAAATAAGTTTTGTCTTTTTCTTTATCGTTTATTATTTGATATAAAGATAATATATTTGGATGTGTTTTAGGTATTACTTTATATGTTTTTATTTCGTTTAATGCATCTTCTATCATATAATGTATTAATAAAGAGCCTTCGTTGGTTTTATCAAAGGCTTTCTTTTTTTTCCGTAGTAAATAATTCTTTGTTATTTTCACAGCGTATTCCCTTTGTGAATTTATTTCTATACATTTTTTTACTTTTGAATATGAGCCTCGACCTATTGTCTCTTTAAACATGTATTCATTAACTATTTTACTTCCGGTTTCTTCATCATAATTTATTACCACCTTATCTGTTTCTATTAATTTTTTAGTAATATTTTTTTCATTTTCTATTTCTTTTTCCATTTTTTTATAAACATTTAAATCCTGTTAAATATAAAATTATTTTATATTTTCATCAGGAAAATTTATTATTTGATAATAACAAATAAAATGGGGATTGGGGATTGGGGATTGGGGATTGGGGATTGGGGATTGGG
>NZ_CALCYR010000132.1 GCF_937906425.1 uncultured Methanobrevibacter sp.
ATTTTTAAATTTTTATTTATAATTTTTCTTCTTTTGTTTTAATTTAAATTATTTACTTTTTATTTTATTGTTATTTAATTTTTTAATTTTATTTTTTTATAAAAATAAATATTTGTTTCTTATAAGTTCTATAAATCGGTTTATGCTCTTATTTTTTAAGATTTTTTTCAGTAATCTTTATATAATTTAAAATTAAAATATTTAATTAATCTAATTTAGGGATTTTATGATTTTTTTAATTCCTTAAATTATGTAAATAACTCAGAATAATTTATATGACTTAATTTTTAGGTGAAATTAATTACTTAACTGTATTAAGTTATTTGAATTTGATTTGGGAAAAGTGATTTCAAGTTTGGGTTTGGGATCTTTCCAATCAATTCTAAAAATTATATTAAAAGTTTATAATGTTTCATTTTAATGATGATCTTGATTAATATATTAAAAGTTTATAGTGTTTCATTTTAATGATGATCTCTTAAACTTTGAACGGATTTGAAATTTGGAATCAATATGAATTTATATGATTTTTTAAAATTATTCTGATTTTAATGTGAGGTGAAATAATTTCAATTAAGAATCTTACATTGCTTTTGGCAGTTCTCTTGATGGGATTTTTAGTCCTTTCATCCGTTTCTGCTGCAGATATTGATGATTCCGTATCGGGTGAAATATCTGATAGTGGTGTTACAGAAATAAGCAGTTCTGATGCTATCGTTTCACAAAGCAGTTCTGATGCTGGCATTTCAGATAGCAGTTCTGATGCAGACTCATATAGTCTGGATGCAAATACCACAGGCAATGTTAATTCGGAAAATGAAGTTTTAAGTACTGATACAAATGAGGATGGGGATTTGGATTCAATTTCCAAAGACTCCAAAAGTGTATTAAGTTCATCTGCTCAAGCTTCTGCATCAGCTCTCGGAGCTAGTGCAAAAAGCAAGACCACTCTTAAGGCAAGTAGCACTTCAGTTAAAAAGGGAAACAGTTTCTCAGTTACTTTAACTGACAGCAGTGGCAAGGCATTGTCTGGTCAGGCCATAAGTTTTAAAATTAAAAACAAGACTTATACAAAGACCACAAATGCAAAGGGAGTCGCTTCACTTGCAATCAACTTGAATGTTGGAAAATACGCTATTGTTTGCTCATATGCTGGAAACAGCAGTTATAATGCATCCAAGCTTTCAGCAACAATTTCCGTTACAAAGCAAAGTTCCAGTCTCAAGAGCAATGGAAATTCCATTGTCAAGGGAAAGACTTTCTCAGTTACATTAAAAGATGGAGCAGGGAATGCATTGGCTAATCAGAAGGTCAAGTTTACAATTAAGTCAAAGACCTATACAAAGACTACCGATGCAAATGGTGTTGCTTCACTTACAATAAATCTTAATGTAGCCAAATACAGCATTACAAGCACATATGCAGGTACAAGCAATTATCTCTCATCCAAAACCACAAATACAATCAGTGTTACAAAGGCAAGCACTAGTCTTAAGCCTTCCAGCACAACTGTGGTTAAGGGAAAAACCCTTTCAATTGTCTTAAGGGATGGAAGTAATAATGTATTGTCCGGTCAAAGGGTAGGCCTTACCGTCAAGGGCAAGACCTATACATTGACCACCAAGTCCAACGGTGCAGTTTCACTTACCATAGGATTTGCAGCAGGCAAATATGCCGTGAATGCAAGCTATGCAGGAAGTTCCAACTATTATTCAAGCAAGAGCTCCTTTACAATGACAGTTACCACTTCATCAAATTCAAGTTCAGGTAACAGTTCAAGTACAAATAGCTTTACAGTGGCCCAAATAGATGCAGCTGCTAAAAACCTAAAGGCTTATGTCAATGCAAACAAGACATTGCCAAGTACAATTAAGGTAGGCAGCTCAAGCCTTAAGATTTCTGAATTTTCATACTTGATGGCAAAGGCAATCACAAACCTTAATGCAAGCAATAAAAACAGTGTTGCATTGTTGAGCGGCATTTCCAATGGAAATTCAGCTTCAAACAAGGTAAATGCAACAGTTTACAAGGCACAATATGTGGATCTTGCAAAAAGGGTTGTAACCTATATCGGCAACAACAAGGTTCCTCCAGCTTACGCTACAGTGAATAACGCTTCAGGAAGCTCTGTTGGAAATGCCGGATTTAATTTGTACACCTTTGCATTTTCAAAGATTTTGGACTTCTATGGAACTAACAATTATTTGCCTAATTACTGTACATTTGACAGTTCTGTGATTAAGACCAGCTCTTCTAACAGTTCCAGTTCAAATTCAAGCAGTACAAATGCCAGTGCAAAGGCTACTGTCCTAAAGGCAAGCTCAACCTCCCTTACAAGAGGTGACTCATTTACTGTAACACTTACTGATTCCAGCGGTAATCCATTGGCAAGTCAGAAAGTGACTTTTGCTGTAGGAAGCGGTTCCTACAACAAGACAACAGATTCAAAGGGTGCAGCTTCACTTACAATTAATTTGGTGGCTGGAAAATACACTGTTACAAGTTCATTTGCAGGATCTTCAAGTTATAAATCCTCAAAATTAAGTTCAACAATCACTGTTGTAAACAGTTCCAGCAGATTCTATATTGCAGACATTACAACTGCAGCTGCAAATGTCAAGTCCTATGTTTTAAGCAATCAGAAATTGCCTAATACTGTTACTGTTGCAAACACTAAATTGACCATGGCACAGTTTTCATATCTTATGTCCAAGGCAATCAAAAATATAAATGCAAGTAACAATGGATACATAAGTCTTGTAAGTGGTATAAGCAGCGGTAATTCAACTGGAAAAACCATGTCAGTTACTGTTTATAAAGCACAATATCTTGATTTGGCTAAAAGGGTTGCTACTTACATAGAATCCAATAAGGTCCCTCCTGCTTATGCAGTTGCATACAGTAGTTCAGGTTCCTCATATGGAAATGCCGAATATAATCTATACTCATTTGCATTTTCAAAGATTTTGGCTTTCTATAAGACCAATTCATACTTGCCGAGCTATTGTACATTTGACAGTTCTGATGTTGGGGTTTATTCTGCTGTTACCAATGTTACAAACAACAGTGTCATCAAGGCAAATTCAAGCCAGTTCAAGACAGGTTTAAATGAGAAAAACACAGTTTCAAACCTTTCTGCATACTTGGTAGGTACAGGAAGTTCCACAATCACAAGTTCAATTCAGACATTGGCAAACAAGTTGACCAAAGGTTTGAATTCAACTGCAACAAAGGCATTGGCCATCTATAATTATGTAAGGGACCAAATCTCATACAGTTATTATGCCAACACCAGATATGGAGCAGCGGGCACCTTAAGTCAAGGATCAGGAAATTGTGTGGATCAGGCTAATTTGGTTGTTGCTCTCTGTAGGGCTTCAGGAATTCACGCCAGATATTCTCATGCTCAGGGATGTACATTCTCAAGTGGTTTGGTTACAGGTCACGTATGGGCTCAAATACTTGTTGATGGAACATGGTACTCTGCAGATGCAACCAGTGTAAGAAATAGCTTAGGCAATATTGTTAATTGGAATACAAAGTCTTTCAATACTTTAAAACAATATGCTGCAGTACCATTTTAAGTGCTTAAAATTTTAATAAGAAGAGTTTTCTTCTTATTTTTATTATTTTTTTTATTTTTAGTTGTTGTTTTTTTTAAACTAATTATTTTTAATTTTTAAATTTTTTAAACTATTTTTTTCTTGTTTTTTTTATTTCTATTCATTTTATTGGTATTTTTTCTAATTTTATTATATTGGCGTTTTATTTTATTTTTAAATATCTTTTTATTGGTATTTTTTTAATTTTATTATTTTTCAGTGTTTTTTTTATTTTTAATAATTTTATTCCATTATTATTTGATTTTAATCTATTTTTTAATAAATATTATTTAAATTGCTTAATAAATTTTTAAGATAATTTTTTATATTATTACTAATTTATATTAAAGTGTTAATGTTAAAGTGTTAATGGAAAATATTATTATTTTTATATTTTTAAAAATTTCAAAATAATCATTAAACTTTATAAAAGTCTTTGGTTGTGTTATTATTAGAAAAACTTCATTTTTATCATTAGGAATTGTTTTATTAATATTTCTATTGTCCAGTTCTGCTGTTTATGCAGAGGACTTAAGTGACAATGGTATTTTATCCGCTGAGGGTAATGGAGAAAATATTGATGAAATAATGGCTATTGATGAGTCTATTGATAATGTGTCAGATATTAATCTTGATTTAACCAGTGGTTCTGATTCTAATTTGTCTGATTCTAGTTTGTCTGATTCATCTCTTTCACAATCCAATGAAAATCTCTCTTCTAATTTTTCAAGTGAGGATTTAAAAAAGCTTTCTAAAATTGAAATTCTTACTGGAGACAATTGGGAAATCACTGGTGATGCTGACTTTTATATAGTCAAGTTGCTTGACGAGGATAACAATCCAATCAAGGGGGCAAGTATTGGGTTTAACATTTACTCCTCTTCATTCAATCAATCATATATTGAAAATACCAGTGAGAATGGTATAGCATTTTTGCCTGTTACCCTCAATGATGTCGGCCCTTACAGGATGACCGTTAGCTTTAACGGTGATTCGGATTATAATGCATCCAGCAATTCCTCTATTTTTTATGTTTATAAGAAGACTTCCATTGTTTTTCCTAAAAGCTATGGATTTAGAAACTCCACTTTTAAGATTAAATTGCTCAGTTCAAATGGAACTGCTTTGGCTAAAAAGAATTTGACTGTTGTTGTAGGAAAAACAACTTATCTTCGAACTACAGATTCCAATGGCATTGTAAGTGTTCCATTAGGTGATGTAAGCAGTGTGAGCATAATGGTTAAATTTGATGCAAGCGGCTATTACTATGCTTCAAAGCTAAATAAGACAATCAATGTTTACAAGCATACATTTACAAAATATCTTGTCCGTTATCTTCTTAGGGGAAATAACTTTAAGCTTCTTTTGAAGGGTAAGGATTCCAAAATATTGTCCAACACCAAGATAAAATTCACTGTAGGTGGAAAAAACTACTTCAGAACAACTAATTCCAAGGGAATTGCATATCTTAAGTTAAATATTTCAAGAGGAGTCTATAAGATTGAATATTCTGTCTATGCAAATGGCCTTTATGGTCCTTCAAGCAATTCCTCAACTTTGGAGATAATTGATCCTGCAGGACAACACAAGAGAGGATTGAATGTAAAGACTTCTTCTGGAGTTAATAAATACCTGTCTGGTGGAGGAAAGGCCAAGGTTACAGCCTCAATTAGGGCATTGGCGAAATCAATAACCAAAAAGTATTCCACCAAGTTTGAAAAGGCGGTTGCTATCTTCAATTATGTTAGGGACAATTTGAATTATCAGTATTATGCAAATTCACTGAAGGGAGCAAGCAAAACCTTGAAGACAAAGGCAGGAAACTGTTGTGATCATTCAAATCTGATTATTGCATTATGCAGGGCTTCAAAGATTCCTGCAAGATATTCCCATGCTCGAGGATGTAAGTTTGGTTCCGGACTGGTTACAGGTCATGTATGGGCTCAAATTTATGTTGGAGGAAAATGGTATTCTGCTGATGGAACCAGTTACAGAAACAGTTTAGGGCATGTTGAAAACTGGAATACCAAGTCTTATCATTCATTGAAGAATTATAGGTCTATTCCATTTTAATTTAAATAAAATCTTTTCTATTTCTTTTTTTTAGCTTTTTTTAGCTTTTTTTAGCTTTTTTTCTTATTTTTTAGTATTTTTTAGTATTTTTTAGTATTTTTTAGTATTTTTTAGTATTTTTTAGTATTT
>NZ_CALCYR010000133.1 GCF_937906425.1 uncultured Methanobrevibacter sp.
AATTAATAAATTTAAAATAAAATAATAGAAATTAAATAATAAAAAATCAATTAAAACTATTAAAATGAACATATTTTTATTTATTTTTTATTTTATTTAAACTTAAAAGATATATATTATTTAAAACAAAGTAATTATAATATAAATTTATTAAATGATATTTTGTTTATTAAATTTTATTAATACAATCCAATAAACCCATTTAAAGTTTAATTTAAATCTTAAATATTGGATAATGCTTATCAACTAACTTATTTAAAAACTTTTTAGAGTGATAAAATGGAAAAAGTCGTTCTTGCATTCAGTGGCGGATTAGACACCACTGTATGTGTAAAATTATTAGAAGAAGAATATAATTACGAAGTAATTACTGCATGTGTTGATGTAGGTCAACCTAGAGAAGAATTAGAAAAGTCTCAAAATTCTGCAGATAAAATCAATACTGGAAAACATTACATTATTGATGCTAAAGATGAATTTGCAAATGAATACATTGCTAAAGGAATCAAGGCTAATGCAGAATATGAAGGTTATCCTTTAAGTACTGCACTTGCAAGACCTTTAATTGCAATGAAAATCATTGAAATTGCTGAAAAAGAAGGAGCTACTGCAATTGCACACGGATGTACTGGAAAAGGAAATGACCAATTCAGATTCGAAGCAATCATAAGATCCATGTCTGACTTTAAAATCATTGCTCCAATCAGAGAAATGAACCTAACAAGAACTGAAGAGCAGGCTTATGCTAAGGAACATGGCCTTAACTTATCCTATGATAAAATTTACAGTATTGATGAAAACCTTTGGGGAAGAGCAATAGAAGGGGATGTACTTGAAAGCCCTGCAAATGAACCTCCTGAAGAGATTTATGAATGGACCAAATCTGCTGAAGATGCAAAAGACACTCCTACCAAAGTTACAATTGAATTTGAAGAAGGAGTTCCTATTGCTATTGACGGCGAAATGATGGGACTTGTAGACTTAATCAACAAGGCAAATGAAATTGCTGGAGAAAATGGAGTCGGCAGAGTAGACATCATTGAAAACAGAATGATTGGTCTTAAAAGCAGAGAAACCTATGAGGTTCCTGGAGCTAAATTATTGATTGCAGCTCACAAGGCATTGGAACAATTAGTCTTAACCGTTGACGAATTAAGATTTGCTGAATACATGAGTACATTATATGCAGACCTTGTATATGAAGCTCTTTGGCAAGAACCTTTAAGAGAAGACATCGATCAGGCTATTGACCATATGCAAAGAAGAGTTAGCGGTAAAGTTGTTATGAAATTATTCAAAGGTTCAATCCAACCATTAAGCAGAGAATCTCCTTTCAGCTTACACAGCATTGAACAAATTACCTTTGAAGACAAGGAAACCGATCAAAACGAAATTGAGGGCATGATTAAATACCACGGCCTTCAAGCAGCTAACTATCAAAAATTAAACAGAAAATAGACAAATGATTAAATAGAATTTTAAATTTTATTTAATTATTCTTTTTTTATTTTTATTTAGGATCATTAAGAAAAAACCTTTTTTTATAAAGCAATAATCAAAAAAACTTTAAAAAAACCTATTTTTACAAAGCAATAATTAAAAAAAACTTTAAAAAACCACTTAAAACAAACCAAACACACACAAAACTTTAAAAAACCACTTAAAACAAACCAAACACACACAAAACTTTAAAAAAC
>NZ_CALCYR010000134.1 GCF_937906425.1 uncultured Methanobrevibacter sp.
AATAGAATGTATAATTAAAAAATAGAAAGTAAATTTAAAAATAGAATGTATAATTAAAAAATAGAAAGTAAATTTAAAAATAGAATGTATAATTAAAAAATAGAAAGTAAATTTAAAAATAGAATGTATAATTAAAAAATAGAAAGTAAATTTAAAAATAGAATGTATAATTTAAAAATAGAAATATAAAAATAAATTATATTTCAATTATAAATTACTTATTTTGCCCGTATACTAACTCTCTTGCTTCACAGGTAGTTTACCCTTCCCTCCACGAGTAACCCTCGAAACAGGCAGCCTATCTAATGCCGGGTTTCTTCTAATCATCAACAGCGTAAGCTTCTTTCATAAAAGGACCATAAACATCAGTCAAATTAATGATGCGACAATATAATTTTAATTAAAATAAGTATATAAAATTTTTTATAGAAATAAATAAAATTGGGTTTAGATTAAGAATCTAAAAAAATTAATTAAAAATAACAGAATTTAATGAAAAAAAGAATAAAATAAAAAAGTTAATGAAAAAATAAAAAAAGAATTTTATATAAGAATTAAATAAATAAAAGTTAATGAAAAAATAAAAAAAAGAATTTATAAAGAATTAAATAAATAAAAGAATAAAATAATAAAAAGAATTTTAAATAAAAGGATTAAATAAATAAAAGAATAAACAATTATTGCCCATAATGCAATTCATTGGCTAATCTTCTAGCCTCAGAAATGGTTAAGGGATAATCTCCATCCAATTCAAAGCCATCCTTTTTGTCAAGTATTTCAAATAGGTGAGCCACTCTTGGAAGCCTTAAATTAGCATCCCTAATCAAATCAACATCTCCAAATACCTCTTTTGGAGTTCCGCTTTTAATTATCTCCCCAGAACTAATCACATAAACCTTATCTGAATAGATAGGAACCAAATCAACATCATGGGTTGAAATGATAATTGTCATTCCTTCCTCATTCAATTCTCTTAGAAGCTTTAAAATGTCAGATGCTCCCTTAGGGTCTAGGCCTGATGTTGGTTCATCCAAAACCATTATTTCAGGTTTCATTGCCAAAATTCCTGCAATTGCAACCCTTTTTTTCTGACCTCCACTTAAATGATGAGGTGCCTTTCTTTCAAATCCTTCCATATCAACTCGTCTCAATGCTTCAGTAACTCTTCTTTGAGTTTCCTCCTGTGACAAATCAAGATTGAGAGGACCGAATGCAACATCTTCCTCAACGGTAGGTGCAAAAAGTTGATCGTCAGGATTTTGAAAAACAATCCCTACTTTTTGCCTAAACTTTATAAGGCTTTTCTTATCATGTTTCAATCTTTCCCCATCAATTAGGATTTCACCATCATCAGCCTTATAAATCCCATTAAAATGAAGAAACAATGTAGATTTACCAGCACCGTTTTTTCCAAGTAGGGAAACTATTTCTCCTTTTTTAACTTCCAAATTAACATTTTTTAAAGCTTGTGTTCCATCATCATACGAATAAGAAATATTATTTGCTATTAACATCATTAACCTCCCTTTTTGGTTTATAAACTGGCAAATATCCTTTATAAGCTCTGGAATCAAGTGAACATTGTAATGTTTCAGACTTGTCCAAGGACCTGAAAAACAGATTGCTGAACAACATTCCCAAGGATTTGTATGTGCTTTTGGAACCAACATAACCAAGTCTTGTTTCCTGTGCTTTTCTCATTGTATCCAATTGATCCAGGAATATAAATATTGCATTATACATCAATAATGCTATGTCAATGAATATGACGGGAACCTTTAGAAGATATAAACATTGCAATATGTCTGCAATAGGTGTGGTCAAGGTTAAAAATCCCAAACAGGAAAAACATGCAAAACATCGGCAAAATGTGCTGATTCCCAAGTCCAGTGAAGATTGGGTAACAACTATGCCCCATAATCCAGTGTCATAGATTACTTTACCGCTTCCAAAGAAAAATATGAGAAAAATACATGTGACAACAGCAAAGATTATTGGAATTGCAAGAAACTTAAGATAGGATTTTAGAGATATTCTTGCCACAGCCAAAATTAGAATAGACATTAGAATAAATGTGAAAAAGTCCAATGACAAATTATTAATCACCAATGTGACAATCATCAAAGCAACTGAAAGTATTAACTTGACATAAACATTAAAATCCGATAATCGGTTATTATGTGCAATATAATCAATA
>NZ_CALCYR010000135.1 GCF_937906425.1 uncultured Methanobrevibacter sp.
GTATATACATTCTGGGCGACCAGCATTCCAGGTTTTAATTTTCCAGTAGCAACCAGTTTCATATTACCCCTCATACCGCGATTGAAATGAATGGCTAATGGTTCGATATTGGCGGAGCTCGCGACACCAATCCGTTTTTTCAGATTCTGATTATGTTAAAAACTTATTATCTATTTTATATAACTTCTTAATCATTTAGTAAGTATAGCTACACTAAATGCAGGAAGTGTAATCCCTGCTCCATCTAAAATAACTTCACTCTCAGAAGTGATAAGAACTCCTGATAAGCTGCATCCATCGCATTCAGTGTTAGAAAGGGTAATAGTTTTTTCTTCCTCAGAAGTATTAACCAAAATATATATCTCCTTGTCACCTTCGTCAATATTTTCAAACTTCTCAGTATCAATAGTCTTCTTAATTGCTATTACTTCTTCTGTTGCAAGATCGTCTAATAGTGAAACTTCTCCTCTTGCAATTGCAGGAAACATATTCCTTTCTGTATTTAACTTTCTAGTAGGAATGATTTCAGGAAGTTATGCGCTTATTTCAGAAGGTGCACATACAATTTCAGACATAATGACCTCAATTATTGCCTATCTTGGCTTTAAGTTTGGAAGCAAACCTGCTGACCACGATCACCCATTAGGCCATGGCCGTGCAGAAGCCATTGCCGGATTGGTCATTGTTGTGTTTTTAGCTTTAATCGCTTATGAAATCATTACAGGAGCTATTGACAAGCTGTTCTTTAATGGAGTAACTACAATTCCTTCTCCAATTGCTGTAGTGATGGCTGTAATAGGCATATTCGTAAACATAATCATGAGTCAATCAATCATTAAATTAGGTGAGAAGGCAAACAGCCCTGCAATTGTTGCAGACGGTAAGCATCAAAGGGTTGACATCTATTCATCAGTGGCTATTCTGTTTGGTGTTTTGATTTCACAGTATGGTTATCCTATGCTGGACCCTATAATAGGTCTATTTATTGGATTCATGATTGCAAAGACCGCTTTTGAGGTTGCACGTGAAAATTTAAACAATATTATGGGTAAGGTTCCTGATGAAAGTTTGTTTGATGAGGTAAAGGAAGTTGCAGAATCTGTTGATGGAGTAATGGATGCTCATGACATTAGGATAAATTATTTCGGATCCTATGCTACAGTTACTTTACATGTAGTTCTTCCAGAGGATTTAAGTCTTAAGGAGGCACATGCAATTTCTCATAAGGTTCAGGACAAGATTCTTAAAAATATAGACTTTATTCATGGAGTAACCGCCCATGCTTGCCCTCAAGGAGTTGAATATTGTCATTTCCAACAATTGGATGAGTAAATTGTTTAATTTTTTATTTTAATGTTTTTACTCTTTTTCACTTTTTTATAATGTGGTTCTTTTTTTAGGTTGTGTTTTTTTTAAAATTTTTTTAGTTTTTTTATAATTTGATTCTTTTTTTAGGTCGTTTTTATTTATTTTTAAAATTTTTTAATTTTTTTTTAAATTCAATTTTAGCTCTTTTTTTAAAATTTTTTTAGTTTTTTTTAGGTTCATTTTTATTTGTTTTTTTCCTTAAATTTTTTAATTTTTTTCAAACTCATTTTTATTTGTTTTTTCCTTAATATTTTTTAGTTTTTCAATGCCTATTTTTAATTGATTTTCAATCAATTTTTCAAGTGCTTTTTTATTGAAATTTTATCCCTTTTTTGCAATTTTCTAATATATTTGTCAAAATTCCTTTTTTGTTCTTTATTTTTTGTTTAAATTTATCAATTTTACTTATTTTTTATTTAAATAGGTTATTTCTATACTTATTGGCTATTTTTTGTTATTTGTTCTTGATTTATGAAATTAATTATTTTAATCTAAAATAATTTAATTCTTTTGTTTCTTAATTGTTCTTTTTTTAAGTAAATAATGTAAATTTAATCTTATTTTCTATATTCAATTATTAATTTCTTAATTTATCTTAAAATAACTTATTTTAGGCTATTATTGGACTAAATAAGAATGATATGTTGTTTTTTATTTTAATTAAATATTAACTCTTATTTTTTATTTTTAATAGTTAATATTTGTTTATAATTATAAATTTTTATTTTAAACATGATATTATTTATTTAAACATAAATTTATTTATTATAGCTAATTTAAGCAATTTTAAGCTCTTTTTTTTAAAAATTTTTATGGGAAAGATTTATATGTTATTAACAAGTAATTATATCATAACATTAAAAAAGTATTATCTAAATTTTATAAAAATATCTTAGTTTTTCAATTATTTTTATAGA
>NZ_CALCYR010000136.1 GCF_937906425.1 uncultured Methanobrevibacter sp.
AAATTCTTGTTTTTTAAAAATTGCTTTTTTCATTGAACTTTCTTATTTTTTTTTAAAATTGCTTTTTTTCATTGAACTTTCTTCTTTATTTTAAAAATTGCTTTTTTTCATTGAACTTTCTTATTTTTTTTTAAAAATTCCCTTTTATTTCACCAACTTCCCTTTTTTTTTATTCTGTCTGTATTTGCTCAATATTTCAAGTTTTATTTCCTTTTTTATTCAATTCCACTTTAAAAAAACTAAAAATTATTATAAAATATCAAAAACTTATTAAGTAATTACATTTATAAATAAATATGAAAACATTATGTTTTCAAATGAGGTGTTTTATGTTAAATAGTTTTTTTAAATTAGATGAAAATAATACAAATGTTAAAACTGAGATTTTAGCAGGTATTACCACATTTCTAGCTATGGCTTACATCTTAGGTGTAAACCCTACCATGCTTGCTGATGGTGGAATGCCTGTAACAGGTGTTTTCTTTGCTACAGCTGTCGCTTCAGGTATTGCATGTATTCTTATGGGTCTTATTGCTAACTGGCCAGTAGGACTTGCTCCTGGTATGGGATTGAATGCATTGTTTACATATACCATCATATTAGGTATGGGCTGTAGTTGGGAAGCGGCTTTATGTGCTGTTGTTCTTTCAAGTATAATCTTTTTAATAATTACCATTTCCGGTTTAAGGGAAGCTATTCTTAACATCATTCCTATTGATTTGAAATTAGGTATTGGTGCAGCTATCGGTTTCTTCTTGGCATTCCTTGGTTTGAAAGGTGCTGGAATTATTGTAGCAGATCCTTCAACTTTCGTTACATTAGGTTCCATGACTTCCGCTCCTGCACTTCTTGCATTGATCGGTATTTTAATTACCTTGATTTTATATGTTAGAAAAGTACCTGCTTCCGTATTTATCGGATTGATTGTTACCGCTATCATTGGTGTAATCTTCACTGCTGTAGGATTCGGTACCGGTGACTTGACCATGCCTGCAATGCCTGCAGAATTTGTATCATTAAACTTTGATACCAGTCTCTTCGGTGCATTCTACACTGGATTCGGTGAATTGTTCACCAATATTCCTAACTTGCTTATGATGTTGTTCTCATTAGTATTCGTTACATTTTTCGATACTACAGGAACCTTGCTTGGAATTGCAAATCAGGCAGGTTATGTTGATGATGAAGGTAATGTTGAAGGCGTTGAAAAACCATTTTTAGTAGACGCTTTAAGTGGAGTAATCGGTTCCATTTTCGGTACCAGTACCTTAACCGCATATGTTGAAAGTGCAACTGGTGTAGGTTTAGGTGGTAGAACCGGTTTAACCGCAATTGTCACTGGATTATGTTTCCTTGTTTCAGTCATTTTTGCTCCTGCTGTTCTTTCCTTGTTTACATCATCTGTAACTGCAGCAGCTCTTGTAATGGTCGGTATTTTAATGATCATGCAATTGAAAGATGTTGAATGGGAGAATTTAGTAGTGGCAGCATCTGTATTCATGACTATTATCATGATGATCTTGACTTATTCCATTTCCTTAGGTATTGCTTGGGGATTCGTTGTTTACGCAGTCGCAAGCTTAGCAAGTGGTAAATCCAAGGACTTAAGTTGGGGAATCTGGGTAATGGTTTTAGTATTCTTGATATACCTGTTCTTTGGTTTATAGAATATAGCTAATTTTATTATTTTCTCATAAGGAAAAACATTTGGGGAATTGGTTTTTAATCAATTCTCCTTTTTTTATTTAGTTTGCTTGTTTTAAGTTCTTTTATTATTTTTAAGTTTTTTAGTTGGCTTGTTTTAACTTTTTTTATTATTTTTAACTTTTTAAATTAGTATTTTTAATTTAAATTTAGTTTTTAATTATTATTTTTTATTTAAATTAAGTTTTTTTACTATTTTTAACTTTTTAAATTACTATTTTTTATTTAAATTTAGTTTTTTTACTATTTTTAACTTTTTAAATTACTATTTTTTA
>NZ_CALCYR010000137.1 GCF_937906425.1 uncultured Methanobrevibacter sp.
AATAGTTATAATAGTTAAAAATAGTTAAAAAGTATTTTTAGATTTTTCTAAAAATACATTTGATCTCTTAAAATATGATTTGGTTTGGTTTTGTTTGATTTAATTTAATATAATTTTTAGCATGTGATGTGAGTTAATCTCTTAACATATAAATCAAGGCATTTGAAATAGCTGCTGCAACATTGCTTCCTCCTTTACGTCCACGAGCAACTATATAAGGAACATCACATTCCATAATCAATTCTTTTGCCTGAACAACATTTACAAATCCAACTGGAACTCCTATAACAAGTTCAGGTTTGATTTCATTGTTTTGAATTAATTCATATAATCTTATTAAGGCTGTAGGAGCATTTCCTATTGCAAATATTAATGGCTTGTCCATTTGTGCAGCTTTTTCCATTGAAGCTCTTGCACGTGTTGAATTGTTCTTTTTAGCCATTTCCTTAACGTCATCATCACTCATAAAGCAGTAAACTTCTCCTCCATGTTTCTTAAGTTCTGCCTTATTGATTCCGGCCTTTGCCATTTGGGTATCTGTAACTATTGATGCTCCATTTTTTATTGCATTCAATGCCTTTTCAACCACATTTTCTGAAAAGCATAAATTATCAACATAATCGAAATCGGCAGCTGTATGCACTGCTCTTTTAATGATTGGCGCTAATTGGGGATCAAGTTCATGAGGTAATTCGGATTCAATAATTTCCATACTTCTTTTTTCAATTTCAGAAGGATTTACCTGTTCTAATTCAATTTTCATACTATCACTTCTTTTAATTTATGGGTTTTAAGTAAATTAATGATTTATTAACATGATTTTTATTTTAAACGGCTTTAATTTGATTAATTTCTTAATTGATTACTCTTATTTTTTATGTTTTCATCTTTATATTCCATTTTTCAGCCTTTTCAACAAATGATCTTGCAAAATTTGGATTTGCAGGCAGATAAATGTGTGGAAAACCTGCATATAAACTATCGCTTGAATGGCAACAATTGTATTCTAATCCATTTGATGATTTTTTGGCTAAAAATCCTTCTCCACAGTTTTCACTTTCATAATAATGGAATTCATGGACTCTGATGCTTTCACCCTTTCTTGAAAGCAAATTGTCTTTTAGGGCTTTAATTTCAACATAACCGAAGCGTTGCAGTTTATCTGTTTTTATGCAGTTTCCTTTGATAAAACCTACCATAGGCACATTTTCAATGGAGTCATGTAAGTACATAAAACCTCCACATTCCGCTATTGTAGGAAGTCCATCATTCATTAAATCTCTAATGGATTTGTGCAAAGACTTGTTTTTGGATAATTCTTCTGTGTATAATTCAGGATATCCTCCACAGAGGTATAATCCTGAAATATTTTCAGGAAGTTTTTTATCTTTCAATGGGCTGAAATAAACAATTTCACAGTTTAATTCCTCTAGAAGTTCTATATTCTCTTCATAGATAAAACAAAAAGCATTATCTTTTGAAACAGCAATACGAGGTTTTTCATTTTCTGTTTCTGTTTTTTCTTTGGTTTGTGCTTTTTCTTGATTTGGTTTTGTTTCTTTTGAATTTTCTATTGTTTCAGTTGATTTAAGACTTTCTGCACTTTTGGATAATTCCAATAATCCATCTAAATCAAGGTATTTTTCTGCCAATTGGCTTAAACCTTCTATTTTTTCCTTGATGTTTGTAATTTCATCGGCAGTGATTAAACCTAGATTTCTGCTTTCAATTGAGTATTCCTCATTTCTTGGTAGGAATCCATAGGGTTTAACTCCGATATCCTCAACAATTCCACTTAAAAGAGGATATAACATTGGTGAGATTCCATTAAATATAACTCCTTCAATCATGCTTGGGTTTTTAAATTCTTTAAAACCCTTTACAATTGCAGCTATTGAGTTACTTATTCCCTTTGCATCGATAATTAGGATAACTGGGGCTTTTATTGTCTTTGCAACTTCCCATGCACTTGCCTTACCTTCTATGCCAATTCCGTCATAGAATCCCATTGCCCCTTCAATAATGCTTAAGTCTTCACCACAGTTTTTAATAAACTGATTTGAAAGCATCTCTTCTGTGCTAAAGTAAGGGTCTAGATTTTGTGTTTTTACATTAAAAACTTTGCGATGAAACATTGGGTCTATGTAATCAGGTCCGCACTTGAATGAAGCAATTTTTAATCCTTTTTTCTGAAATGCAGAAAGTAAAGCCATAGTTATTGTTGTTTTGCCACAATTACTATTTGTTCCTGAAATTAATAGTCTATTCATAAAATCACATCTATTAATTTTTTCTATTTGATTATGAAATTTATTCTGATTAAAAAGGGTTTTGAGTTAATCTATTAGTTTTAGTTAATTTTAAAGTTGGATTTTGATTTTAATTGGATTCAGTTCCACTAATTATAAAAATCGGATTTTGAGCAATTAACATATGCAAGTCTCCAACTTCCTTTCCTCTGGAAACTCCAATCTGGACAATTTCTCCACTAATTCCTATCTTTTTAAGGGATTCCATTGCAGCCATTGCATTTTCAATACTTACTGCAGTAATGACAAATCTTATTTTATTGTTTGTTTCATACAAATAATCAATAATCTCATCCATATTTCCGGAACTGCCCCCTATAAATGCAAGATCTGCTTTTTCAATGTCCTTAAGGCACTCCGGTGCCAATCCTAATCTTGCTTCAACATTGTCTATGTGGAATTTCTTGCAGTTTTCCTTTAATAATTCAATAGCCTCTTCATTTTTGTCAAATGCATAAACCTTTCCATTATAGGCAGATAATGCCATTTCAATTGTAACTGAACCGGTTCCACATCCAATGTCATAAGCTATTTCATTAGGTGAAATTGCCAATTTGGACATTGCAACTGCCCTTATTTCTGATTTTGTCATAGGGACATTTCCCCTAATAAACTCTTCATCGGGCATTCCTGTTCTTATTTTAGAGTCGAAATCAGGATTTTCTATAATCAAAACTGTTAATGATCCAAATTCTCTCTTGTTCAGTTCTGAAACATTGAATGAATCTATATATTCAGCATCTGAACCTAAATTCTCACCAATCCAAACTTTTAAATCTCCGTAACCATAATAAACTAGCTCTTTTTCTATTTCAGGAATGTTTTTTCCAGTCAAGGCAAATGTGTAATGATTGCGGCGAACTGATGATACAATATTTGAATCGATTCCATGGCAGCTTATTAGATTTGCATCTTTCCATGGGATTTTAGATTTTGCAAAGAAGTATGATACAGAGGCTATTCCCGCTATTAAATTAGGATTATAGTCTTCAAGTTCATTGACCAATTTTTCAGCTCCGCTATAGAATCCAACATCTCCAGAGACAAGGATTGCTATCTTTTGAGCTTCTGTATTTTCAATTATCTTCCTAATTTCTCCAGATAAATAAGCATTATAACTTGGTTTTTCAAGATTTGAAAATTCATTAACTAATCTTTTTGCACCGATTAGAATTTCAGCATCATTTATGAGTCTTAAGCCTTCTTCTGTTGTTGTTTTTTTGCTCATGCCTATTCCTATAATGTTGATTTCCTTCATAAGCATCTGCTCCTTAAGGTTTCCTTTGCCTCTTCCAGATTAAGGCCTTCCTCTTTAATTGCTCTACTTAATACTACAAGTTCCATATTGCATTTTTTTGCAGCTTCAACCTTTTCCATAAATCCTCCAATATTTCCGGATTCCTTTGTTACAAGTATTTTAGCTTCAATTTCTCTAAACTGTGCAATATTGAATTCCTCTGAAAATGGTCCCTGCATTCCGCAAAGATTTTTCATCGGATATCCTAAATCCAGGCAGTGTTTCATTCCTTCAGGTGATGGCAGCATACGTAAATAGACTCTTTCAGTGAATTTATTTATCTTAGTTAGGCTTTCAGCTTCCTTTGCACCCATGGATGAAAATATTAAGCCTTCGGTTTGATTTAGATAATTGATTAAATCATCCATTTTTGTGAATTTCACAGCATCTTCTATTTCTATTGATTCTCTTAATACTCTTATGTATTCAATATTTTCATTGTCGCATGCAGTCTTGATATTTTTACTTACTTCTGTAGCATAGGGATGTGTAGCATCAAAAACAATTTCGGTTTTCTCTTCCTTAAATAATTTCTGCATATCTTCTTGATTTAATCTTTCAGATTTTACAACAACCGGTTCTTCATATTCCAGAACCTTTTTTCCATAGTCTGTAGCTACACAGACGATTGATGGGATCTTATGTTCAGATAAAAATTCTGTTAGAATACGTCCTTCAGTTGTGCCTCCAAACAAAACAATTTTATGCATTTTATCTCCTCTGTTTGGGAATTTCATGTTTCTTGGATTCTTTTAAAATTTTTATTAAATGAAAATTATTAGATTTATTTTTTTATTTTATTTTTTTTATTTTATTTTTTTTTATTTTATTTTTTATTTTTTATTCTTTTAATTATTTATTTAAATAGTTTTTTTTTTAATGAGATTTATTGGTTTTTTTTAAGAATTAGATTCCATATGCTTTATTTTAAGGATTGTCCTAAATTATATTTTCTTTTAAGAATCATGCTCCATTATATCTTTTTTTTTAAGAATTACACTCCCTTATATCCTCTAGGAGTAATCATCTTATTGTCAATAATCTTTGTATTGGCATTTCCAATAAATACTGTTGTAAACATGTCCACTTCTGTTTCCTTAAGTTCCAAAAGACTTGTAATATGATATTCTTCACCTGCTCTGCCTATATTTCTAACATATCCGCAGACTGTGTCTTCTCCTTTTGACTTTAAAAGTATTTTGCATGCTTTTTTTAAATAATCTTTTCTTTTACGACTTGAAGGATTGTAAAGGCAAATGCAGAAGTCTCCCTCTCCTGCCAATCTTAAACGTTTTTCAATTAGTTCCCATGGGGTTAGAAGATCTGATAAGCTTATTACAGCAAAGTCATGTCCAATTGGAGCGCCTAAAACTGCAGAACCACTTAAAACAGCACTAATTCCCGGAACAATATTGATTTCAACATTGGGGTAGTTTACAGATAATTCATAAATCAATCCTGCCATTCCATAAACACCTGCATCACCACTGCATACAACGGAAACATCATTGCCTTCAGATGCCTTTTCCAAAGCCATTTTGCAGCGGTCTATTTCCTTGGTCATTCCAGTGTATAGGTAATCCTTGTTTGGCAGATATTCCTTTACAAGTTCTACATATTTGCTGTATCCTACAATTAAATCTGAATTCTCAAGAGTTTCCTTGGCATCAATGCTTAGAAATGATTCATTTCCAGGACCAATGCCAACTACAGATAAATTATTCATGATTTTCCTCCAAGAAATAAAAAGATAATTATGTTTTTAATTTAATTATTTTTGTAATTTGTTTTATTTTTAGTAATTTAATTGACTTTTATTTTTTAAATAAGATTTAATTTTTATTTTTGTAATTTGATTCAATTTGTTTATTTTTATTTTAGTAATTTAATTCAATTCTATTTACCAATTCAATTCGGTTTTATTAAGGGCTAAGGCAAGAGTTACTCCATCATATGCCTCTTTTTTACTGATAAGCCTCTTATTATTTCCCATCATTGCAGAGCGTTCACAAACATTGTCAACATTTACAATGCTTTTTACAAATTCGGATTTGCTAAAGTCTCCTTTTAGCTTATTAAGTTCCTCTGCACTATAAGTATTAAATTCCAAGCCATATTCTTGGCAAAATTCTATAATTCCCTTTTCATTTGCCTTTTTATCTATGCTTGCAATGTTTTTTAGGGATAAGATATGGCAGTTTTCCTTTTTCATTGCACTTAAAATTCCTTCTTCAATATGTTTAAATCCTATATCTTTCCTACAGCCTATTCCTAAACTAATGATTTGTGGAATTAAGTATAAAATATTGTCTTTTTTCTTATAATTCTCATTAAAGTCGTTATGATTGATTATTACATCATAGGCCTTTTTTTCTTTATTTTCCAGATTTTCATCAATATCAATTTGAATATTTTTTGGCAAATCTCCTTTTATGGGATATTTGCTTTGTATGTATACTTTTTTCCCTTTCAATAATTTGGATGAAACTAATTTAATGTTTTCAGGATTTAAGATATTTAAGTTCTGGCTTTTTGCCCAAGTGTCTATTGCAAATACATTATTTATGTCTGTTGCAGTGCTAATCACTGGAATTGCATCCAATATTTCTGAAATTTTGATTGCTAATTCATTGGCTCCTCCAATATGTCCAGATAGGATAGGAACTGAAAATTGTCCCAATTCATCCACAACAATCACTGCAGGATCACTTGTTTTTGTTTTTATATGTGGAGCTATTGCTCTTGTTGCAATTCCAATTGCTCCTATGAAAATAAGTGCATCGCTTTTGTTAAAATGCTCTTCTGTCCATTCGGACAATCCACCCTTTTTACATCTTCTTATATCGATTGTATATTGATTTTTATTATCATTTGGATTTTCATTTTCATATGTTTGTGTATTCTTTTTTGAGTTTGTTTCATTTTCAAATGAATTTGAGTTATTTTCATAGTTTTTTTCAAATGAATTCAGAATCTTTTCAGAGATTTTCATTCCATTTTCTGTAAATGCAATAATTGATATTTTCATTTCTTTGCCTCTCTGAATTCAGTTGAAAAGTCATCTGCATAGAGTCTGGACAATGAATATTCAGTGTCTAAAACGTCTCCTACAATTATTAAGGCGGTTTTTGTAATATTATTTTCCTTTGCAGTGTCATATAGGCTTCCCACTGTACAGTGCATAATCTTTTCATCAGGCCAGCTTGCCTTGTATACAATCGCTGCAGGGGTGTCCTCTGTATAATCTCCCTTAACAAGTTCCTTTTCAAGTTCCTTAAGCAATCCTGTACTTAAAAATATTACCATAGTTGCGCCATGCGCTGCAAATGAGGCAATGTTTTCCTTTTCAGGAACAGGAGTTCTATTTGCCATACGGGTTATGATTACACTTTGGCTAACATCAGGTAAGGTATATTCTGTTTTTAAAGCTGCTGCAGCTCCACAAAAGCTTGAAACGCCTGGACATACATCATATTCTATCTTTTCTTCATCCAAACGATCCATTTGTTCCTTGATTGCACCATAAATACTTGAATCTCCAGTGTGTAAACGAACTGTCATCTTATTTTCCTTTTCAGCTTCAATCATCTTTTCAATAACTTCATCCAAGGTCATTTTAGCGCTGTTGTAAACTTCACAGGATTCTTTGGCATAGTTCAGTAGTTCTGGATTAACCAATGAACCTGCATATATTATCACATCTGCCTTTTTTAAAAGTTCAGCACCTCTAATTGTTATTAAATCGACAGCTCCACTTCCTGCTCCCACAAAATGAATCATTAGTTTTCCTCCCATAGTTTTTTAAGTTCATTTGCATTTTCGCTTTTAAATAAAATACCAGAATACTCTCCTGTATTTGTAAAACAGATGTATCCAATCTCAATTTCAGGAGGAATTCTTTTATTAATATTATTTTCTATTCTATCCTTTAAAATATTCATTGTTTTATCCAATAAATCATTTTTCCATAATATTTCAAGTACTGCAGTGGTGGTTACAGAGTTTTGAATCTCCTTTAAAGTCTCCAGATTAGCTTCTGCTTCTAATGCACAGGATAATAAGGTTTCTATTCTTCCATCGCCATTGTTTGAGTGGGTATTGAACATTCCAATACCTAATTTTACAAATTTGCCAATATGTCCTATTAACAGAATCTTTTTAAAGTTATATTCGACAGAACTGTCCAATGCAACATCTATAAAGTTGCTGCACATGATTCCAGGTTTTGTTTTTAGATTCAGTTCCTCTTCAGCAAATTTTTTACCGAAATTGCCTAGGAAAATAAGTATCGAATCATTATTTTCCGCTGCAATGGTCTTTATTTCCAATTTGATGGAATCTGCCAATGCTTTGGAACTCATAGGTTCAACAATTCCTGTTGTGCCCAATATTGAAATGCCATCAACTATTCCAAGTTCCGGATTAAAGGTTTTCTTTGCTATTTCCTCACCATTCGGAACTGAAATTTTCACATCAAATCCTCCGCTGTACTTGTTTTCTCTTGCTATTTCCATTAGAGAATCCTTTATCATTTTTCTAGGGACTGAATTTATGGCAAATTCTCCTACTTCCTGGTCAAGCCCTGCTTTTGTTACCTTGCCCACGCCTTTTCCACCTTTTATTATGATTTCTCTCTCATTGATCAGGCTAATTTCAGAAGTGACCAATATTCCATTTGTAATGTCCGGATCGTCACCGCTATCCTTTTGAATGGAACAGCTGGCAGTTTTATCATTAAAATTCGGATTTAAAACATCAATTTTCAAATCGGTTTGATTAGGTGTTGTGATTGAAACGGAATCTGCCTTTTCTTTTGAAAAGATCATAGTTGCTGCAGCCTTGGATGCAGCTGCGGCACAGGTTCCTGTTGTATAACCGCAACGTAACAGTTTTTGATTTACCAGTCGTTTTTCCACCATATTATTCCCTAATGATTTTTAGATATTGAATTAAGATAAAAGTATGATATTATATTATTCCCTAAATGATTTTTAGATATTGAATTAAGATAAAGAAGGATATTTTTAAAATTAGTTTTTTTTTAATTATTTTACAATAACAACTGTGAAATAACTCATCTTATTTTCTAATTCTTCAATTCCCCTATAGATTTCTTCATTTTCCAATCCACAGTTTTCAACTGCATAAACATTTTCCTCTAGATTTAATTCCTTTAAAGTTTCAATCAATTCAGGCATTGATCTTCCTATTTTCATCAGGACTTTAGTTCCGGGCAATTCCAGAGCTTCCCTAATGTTTACGCTACTTACAGGAATTATATGCAATGGGTCATCCATTCTGGTTAAGCTAATCTTTAGCTTAGACGCTGATGCACAGAAACTTGTTATTCCAGGAACCAATTCAACATTGTAATCATTTTCAAGCAATATTTTCATAACATAAGCAAATGTTGAATATATTGTAATGTCTCCTATGTTTAACATTGCAAGGTCTTCTCCTTGGTCTAAAACCTTTTGGATTGCTTCTGCTGCGTCCTTATGGCTATTATTTAGGATTTCCTTATCTTTTGTCATTGGAAATCTCAATTTTATTATCTCCTTTTCTGATAAGTCGATAGCTTCAGCTACAATGGATAATGCTAATGATTCTCCTGTTCCAGTTTCCGGTGTTGCAATGTATTTACATTTGGATATTGTATTGATGGCCTTTAATGTTATTAATTCTGAATCACCTGGTCCAATCCCTACACCATATAATGTTCCTTTTGTCATTTTTTTACCTTTTGAATTTTAAAAATTAAGTTTTTTTCATATATGTTTTAAGCTTAATATCTACTTATTATATATTGTTAAAATAGTTTAAATAGTTTAAATAATTAAAATTCTTTTTGCATGTTTGGTAAGGTTTTAATTTTTTTAAAAATTAGTTTTATTTTATTTGGTTTTTTATTAGTTCAATTTAATTTTTTATATATTTTATTTTTTTGTCTTGGTTTTTATTGGTTTTTTGAGTGGATTTTAGTGGTTTTTTATGGGTTTTTTATTTTTTTGTCTTGGTTTTTATTTGGTTTTTTGAGTGGATTTTAGTGGTTTTATTCTAATTTATTGGTATTATTCTATTTTACAAATGTATTCAAATTTTTCCTCATAATTCATTATATTCAATCCTTCGTAACTGAATTGATTGTCTTGAATGTCTTCAATGAATTTCTTTTTTCCATAAACCATTCCGACATTCATTCCCTCATTGAAAACATAGGATATGTAACGTTCCACCAACTCTCTGCATGAATATTCCCCTTCTATTGTTGAATACAATTCAGATACAAACATGTCTTCTGCTGTTTCAAGATTGAACTTGTAATATGAATTATTGCATATTTCATTAGCCTTTTTAATGTTTATTTCTAAATGGTCACATAATTTTTCAAATAGGTTTATTCTTCTAATTGTAAAGAGATTTATGATCATTTTGGATAATTCAACATCATTCAGGTATTTGTCCAAACCTTTTTCCTCTATTTCCTCTTTCATTTGGAAAATGTCATAATAGATGCTGTATTCATTATAGTTTCCCATTTCCACCTTGATGTTTACAGATTTTATCGCTCTTTCCTCATCAAATTTCTTGTTTTTGTAATTTACAGATATTGGATTTTCTCTGCCCAATGTTTTTTTAACATTGATTGGAGGAATGATTCTGCTTGTAAACTCGATTTCAAAGTCATAATCAGTTAATAGTTCTGCATCTTCTTTTTCATACTCCTGGAAGTTTTTCATGTTTTTTGAACAATGGTTAATTCCTAAAAGCTTTCCAAAGACAAATCCCATAAATATTCCTTCCTTAAAGATCTCATCATAGGCATTTTCAATTTTATCCTGTGGATGTTTGACTCCATAGATTAAATTGTTTGGTTGCAGGAAGAGTTCTAAGTCTACATTTACTCCAATTTTAAATTGATTTAAATTTTCTTCTTCAATTGGAATTCTTTTAAGACTATGGTTAACATACTCTAATCGTTTCTTGTGATTTTCATAAATTTCATCAATCAAATTAATCACCACTTTTTATTTTTTATTTAAAGGTTTATAAATCTTTCTTTTTTAATTTAAATAAATTTTATTATTTTATTTGAATTTTAGACTTTTTTTAGAATATTGTTTTTAAATTAAAACAATATTATAATTTTTTAGTAAAATTCAAAAGATTTAATAAAATTTAATTTTTATGTAAAAATTGTTTCAAGTAGTGAATTTTTAATTTTTTTGCAAAAATTTAATTTGGTAGTAAATTTAAATATTTGAGTTAAAATTTAATTTAATTGATGATTTTTAATTTTTTAGTTATAATTTAATTTAATTGATGATTTTTAATTTCAGTAAAAATGTGAAAAAATTGAAAATTTTAAAATTTTTATATTTTTATATAAAAAAATATTTGATTTTGGTGGGTATATGTAGGCTAAGCGTTATTTTTTTAATGAATTTTAATATTCTTTTTATTTATTTGATTTTATGATTGATTAAATTAAATAATTTTACTATACCTTAAAAATAGTTAATCTTTATTTTAATTTAATTAATTTTATTTTGTCAGTGTTTTTTCATATGGATTTTTGTGATGGTTTTAAAAAATGAAAATGAAAATTAAAATGGTGGTGAAAAATAATTAATTAAATGTCATTTTTATTTGATTGAAAAATATAAAGATTCCTTTAAAAAAACAAGTCTTCATTTTATGAATTGGATTTTTATTTTTTAATTGCCTATAATTGATTCTCTATTGGAAGCTTTTCCTGAACGATGATTGAAAATGATGAATAATCCTCCTCTGTTTGAGGGCTTGATATTCCTCTAAAGATGCATTCAAAATCTCCGGTGTCACTTATGTTGAATAGGATTTCTTCTCCCATATTAAATTCCTCGAAGTATTTCATGGCCTTAAGGGATTCTTCAATTGGCAAAACAAAATTGATTATTGTAGATGTGTCTTTTTCATAGATTGTTACTCCACTTTGATTAATTGACAATTCCTTTACTTTCGGATGTTTAATATTTCCATATTGCTTTTTAAATACAATAAAATCTTTTTTATCCATAAAATCACTTCTTTTACGTGTTATTTTTATTTTTTATTTAAAAATTAGTTTTATAATATTAAAATAATGTACATTTTTTATCAATAATGTATAATTATATTAAATCATAAATAATTAAAATACTTAATAATAGTTTGAACAATTAAAATATTTATTTTTATTCAATTGGTGAGAAAAATGAGTGATGAATTTATTGAGGAAACTGAAGGTGTAGAGTCAATTCTATCAAATCCTAAAAGTGCATTGTGGAAAATGTCTCTTCCTTTAATCATTTCCCTTTTTATTACAAGCCTTTATAATGTAATAGATGCTGTATGGGTTTCTGGATTAGGTGCTGATGCCTTGGCTGGTGTTGGATTCGTCACTCCTATTTTTATAGCATTGGTGGGAATCGGAAACGGTTTAGGTGCGGGAATTACCTCTGCACTGTCCAAATATATTGGTCAAAGGGATAAAATCAAGGCAGACAATGCATCTGTTCATTCCATATTCATTGCAATTTTATCTTCAATAATCGTTACAATTGTCCTAATCTTATTTTTAAAGGATATTTTGGTTTTTATTGGAGCTGGGGCTACAATTTCCTATGCTATGGAATATGGTACAATAATCAGCATATCATCCGTTCTTATAATTTTATCAAATTCCTTATATGGAGTATTGAGGTCTGAAGGTGATGCAAACAGGACAATGTATGCAATGATTGCATCATCAATCTTGAACATGATTTTAGATCCAATCTTTATTTATTATCTGGGGTTTGGCGTTTCCGGTGCAGCTATTGCAACTGCAATTTCCTTGCTTTTTGTAAATGCTCTTATTCTATATTGGTTCTATATTAAAAAGAACACTTTCCTAAAGCCATTTCTGTCAAACTATTCATTTGACATGGATATTCTAAGGGATATTCTTAAAGTAGGATTTCCTGCAAGCTTGGAATTAATCAATAATGCATTGTTTGCAGCTTTATTTTCACTGCTGCTTGCAAGTGTGGCCTCAACTGATGCAGTTGCAGTTTATTCCACCGGTTGGAGAGTTGTGACAATTGCCACCACTCCAATGCTTGCAATAGCCACTGCACTGATTTCTGTAATTGCTGCAAATTATGGTGCCAAACGCTATGATGAAATTTTAGTTGCCCACAGGTATTCAATGAAACTTGCAGTTATTTTTGGTATTATTGCTGCAATAATTGTTTATGTCTTTGCTCCGCAGATTGTTAGCATATTTTCATACACTGGAACAAGTACAAGATTAAACTCCAAATTGATTGAATTTTTAACTTGCATTGTCTTATTTTTTCCTACAATGGGTTATGGTGCAAGTTCCACCTATGTTTTCCAGGGAACTGGAAACGGTTTGACTGCAATGTTTCAGACAGTTTTAAGGGAAACTGTATTTACATTGTTTTTTGCAGTTCTTTTAGCTATTGTATTTAATTTAGGAGAATATGGTGCTTGGTGGGGAATCATTCTTGGTGAATTGGTAGTTAATACAATAACTATGGTTTGGGCCGATTGGCACATAAAAAAATTGATTAAAAATAATGATCTTTTGGAAAATGAATAATTTTTTAAAATAAGAATTTTTAGAATTATTAAAAGTTTTTTAAAAAGAGTAATTGTATTTTTTATTATTATTTTTCAGTATTTTTATTTTTATAAAAAGTATAAATGTAAAAAAAGATTTTTTAATTCTTTTAATTGAAAATAGAACAAAATTAAATAAATTAAAATAAAATAAATTAAAATAAAATAAATTAAAAATAAGTTATTTTATTTTTTATTTATTAATTTATTTATTAATTTATTTATTTTACTTTATTGCTTTTTATTTTAGTTAAATTTTTATTAATTTATTTTATTTAAGTAATTGATCAATAATAGGTTCTATTTTTCCTTCAAAGCTAATTATGTTTTCTATCTTGTTTTTGCCTTGAATGGATTTAAATAAAGAAGAACCCTTGCTTCTCAATTTTCCTTTTTCTTTATCAAATTGAACTAAAGTCCAATTTTTATTTCCCAACACTGTTCTTTCAAATGTTTTGGTATTTTCAAAGTCAAAAACCAATGTTTTTTCATTTTCACATCTGGTGGTGAATCTACCGTATTTCTCATGTTGTTTTGCAAATGAAGAGTCCTTGATGAAGTTTTCATTGGAAGTGAAATGCAAATCCATTAATCCTCCACATTTTGGACATTTTGGTATGAGTTGTGTTGGAATCATTCTGTCTCTGTCTGTCTGCTTTACCATTCTTTCCATTAGGTCAACAAAATCATATAAGTCATTGCTGCACCCATCTCTGCATTGGAGATGTCTGTAATCTCCTGTACTTGCATAGACTCTGGATTTTTTAAAGCCTGCCTTATAGAACTGTTCATCAAAGTTTTTTGTAATTACAAAATAATCCTTCTTTTCAACCAATTGGAATAGTTTCTTGTACAATTCAGTTGCCTTGAATGTATGGTAAGTGTAGAAATATCTTGCAAGATAAGCCCATCTTTCCTCTTCATGAGAATATGGGTAGAATGTACCGTTATACATATTTGTAAAGCCGTATCTTTCTATAAAGTCTTGGAAGTTGTCTGTAAACATGTCTCCATACATGTCAAGACCTGCCTCTTCAGAGAGGTGTTCCCCTCCAGCAATTAAGATATGGGTAGTCTTGTCTAAAAGTTCCTTGACTCTTTTAATTTTTTCTTTATTTTCATCCATAAAATCTTTCCTTTTATTATTTAAAAGCTCTGTAATAATCTTTTTTCTTTTAATTTTAATAGGGTATTGATTTTATATTAAAAAACTAATTTGTTTTTGTATATAGTATTATTGGACTTTAATTATTTTAAAAGTTTTGTTTGTCATTTCATTATTGTCAAGTTTTTTCTAAACTTAATTTAAGCTTTTATAAATAAGGATTTTATCGCTGATTCATGATTTTTAGGGTTCTTTTATAAATTATTGATTTTATTTCAGGTCCATGATTTTATCAAGGGTTTCTCCAATGTCTTCCTTGATTGGAATGTATCTTTTGATGATGTCTCGGTCCATATACCTGTCCAGTTCGTCCTGGCTTACAAGATAATATCTTCCATCCATTTCAACTGTTAACTCAAGGTTTGATCTGTTAAATCTTACCAAATTAATGTCTTTGCTGGATTTCATTAATGTGTCAAATGGGAAACGGATAATGATTGGTGTGTTATATCCAATTCCAAACTCAAGCAAGAGAGTTTTTCCCTTGTCTGCTTTCTTTCTAAAATCAACATATGCTCTGTTTTGCCTATGCCATTCTTCATCTTCCACAAAATAATTGTCTTTTCTAAGGTTTAAATCCATTTCCTCTCCGCAGACTGGACAGATTGGAACAAGTTCTGTAGGGATTTTTAAATCCTCATCAGTTTTTTCCATCATTTCCAAAACCAATTCCTCATCATCATACAATTTCTTGTGACATCCCTTTGAACATTGGAGCTTGGTGTATGTTCCTTGGGTTCTAAAGAATCTCTTTTCATCAAATCCTGATTTTAGAAACTGGTCATCTGTATTTGTGGTAATGACAAAATAATCCTTGTCCTTTACAAGTTCAAGGAGTTTCTTATAGAGATATGTTCCTTCCATTCCTGTATCATTTACATAAACGTGTTTTGCAAAATAAGCCCATTTTTCCTCTTTTGTCTTAAATGGATAAAACATTGAAGAGTACATATCTCTAAAGCCGTATTTTTTTATGTATTCTGGGAAGTTGTCTGTAAAACGTTTTCCGCCATAGTCAAGGCCAGCTGCAGCAGACAATCCTGCTCCAGCCCCTATGATAATATAATCAGAATCATCTATAAGTTCTCTTATTCTTTCAACTCTTTCTTCATAAGTTTCCATAAGGTAGTTCCCTCCCATCTTATTGTCGTCCAATCTTTTATCTATATTCTTTTTGAGATTTTTTAAATTCTTTAAAATGTTTATTTCTCCTTAAAATTTATTATTGTTATTCTTAATTTGTATTTTTAATTTGTATTTTTAATTTGTATTTTTAATTTGTATTTTTAATTTGTTATTTTTATTTTGTTTTCTTAATTGGTTATGATTTATTTGGAAATTATTTAATTAGATTAATTAATTTTCATATAGATTTTTTCTGTAGATATTGCTGTCATAATCAGAAAATGTGTTGAAAATTACCTTTTCAAGAATTGTGTCTTTATGTTCCTTCAGATATTCCTTAACCGTTTTTATTGCAAGTTCACTTGCTTCCTCCTTAGGGAAATTAAAGACTCCTGTTGATATGGAACAGAAAGCTATTGATTTCAATCCTTTCATGTCTGCAAGTTGAAGACAGGACCTATAGCAGCTTGCAAGTTGTTTTTCTTCATTCTCATTAGGTAATCTTCCATTTGGAATTGCAGGTCCTACAGTATGAATAACATATTTTGAAGCCAGATTATATCCTTTTGTAATCTTTGCAGTTCCAACCCTTTCAGCATGGCCCTGCTCTTTCATTATCTTATTGCATTCCATTCTTAATTGATATCCTGCCTGTGAATGGATTTGATTGTCTATACAGTTGTGCAGCGGTATAAAACATCCAAGCATTTGGCTATTTGCCGCATTGACGATTGCATCAACTTTTAAGTTTAAAATGTCTCCTTGGTAATGTGCTATCTTTGATAAGATTTCATCATTTTCATCAATCGCTTTTATTTCATCAGCTGAAATCAAATCCTTTTCTCTTGTTTCATTACAGAGTATCTTATTTTGAATTTCGTAATATTGAACAGAGCTCTTAAAAATAATAAAACTTTTATTATTTATTCGGAATACTTGAGCACTATAAAAGATAGGATCTTTGCATGTTATTTTAGATTTAATTATTGGGTCTATTAAATTAAAATATAATACTCCCGCTGGCAATAAATCTTCATTTTCACATACAGCATCTAAATAAGTTATTAACTGCAATTGAAGACCTGCATACACTTGATTTAAATCAATATTTTTAACGGATAAATCCGTTAGCTCGCTCACTCTTATTCCCGCCGAATACAGCAATTCAAAAATTGCCTGTTCTTCCGTATTTAATCCGTCTTTTATAATTTTATCAATTTCGGATATACTTAAAACCCTTGGCAGTTTTTTTGGTATTTTAGGAGAAACAATAGAAATAGAAGGATTAGACGATATATCTCTGTTAAAACAAAGATACCTGAATAGTCCTTTTATGGAAGCAAGCTTCCTTGTGATAGAAGAAGGGTTTAAATTATTTTT
>NZ_CALCYR010000138.1 GCF_937906425.1 uncultured Methanobrevibacter sp.
TTTAATATTTTTAATTATTTTTCACTATTTCTGTCTTTTAAATTTTTAAAATTTTTAGATTTTAATTATTTGCTTATTTTGGTTTTATTTTTAATTTAAAGTTCATATAATTATAAATAAAACGTCTTTACGGCAATTATGGTGCCTTCAAGACTTGCAAAGTAAAAGTGCATTTCATCTCCCAGTACCGCCGGACAATCACAGAATATGAATCCTAAATGAAGGAAGGAATCAACTAAAAAAATAAGAAAGAATAAGACATAAGGTCAAGCGTTGAAGGCAATTTGGAGTATTCCAAATAGAAAAGGAAGTGGTCATTGGGAGAAAAACAGAGGAGCGAATAAACTTAAGGCGCAGTTGCTCATAATTATACAACTTAGAAAATTAAAAAGAAAACAGAAAGGAAGATTTATTAGATTTCTGTGAAAGTGAATCTGTTAAAATCGAATTGCAGCTTAAAGTAACAGTTTTCTAAATCCGAAAATTAGAAAATAGGTTTTGGAGGATGCACTTGAAAAAATAAGCTGAAGGTTTTAATAACTAATTCGAGATCATAAGGTTTATGGAGTATTGCTTGCATTAAATAATATAATTCCTTAAATGAAAATGGTATAATTACTTAAATGAATATGGTATAATTACTTAAATGAATATGGTATAATCACTCAGAATTGTGGTTTTGACTTAAGTAAAAAAAGCAAGTTTGGACTTATTTTTCTTTTTAAATTAGATTTATTGACTAAAACTATTAAAACTACTTTTCAAAGGTTATTTTAGTATATAAATCATCAAGGGTCTTTTCACATTTGTCCTTTTTCAGTTCACATTCCCAGACCGTGATTACCTTCCAGCCCATCTCTTCAAGCTCTTTAATGTTACGCTTGTCGCGCTGTCTATTTCCATAAAGCTTATTCTCCCAATACTCTACATTGGATTTTGGAATTGAAGCATACTTGCATCCCTCATGAAGATGCCAGAAGCAGCCATGAACAAATACTATTGTATTGTATTTCGGAAGCACAACATCAGGCCTTCCAGGATATCTCTTGTCATTCTTTCTAAACCTTAGCCCTCTTGAGAAGAGATAGCTTCTTACCATAATCTCAGGCTTGGTGTCCTTGCCTCTAATGCGTGACATTATGTAGCTTCGTGTCTCTTTATCAAATATGTCTGCCATTAAATCCCCTAAAGATTTTTTTAATTTGGCATTGTTTTTTCTTTTTAAATTAAAAGTTTATGTTTAATTGGGCATTGTTTTTTCTTTTCAAAATAAAAGTTTACGAAACTTTTATATTTTATCAAGATAATATTATAGTATTGTATAGTCCCGTAGGGTAGTGGCAATCCTTTTGGGCCCTGGACCCGAAGACAGCGGTTCGACTCCGCTCGGGACTATTTTTAATAGCTTATTAATCATACAAAGTATCATAATTAATAAACTTTTTTTTCACATTCTTATTATCAACATCCACTCTTTCACGGTATATGCACTCTCCGTATTTAACTTGTTCTTTGTATACTTCAAATACTGCATAATCCGCTTTTTCATCTAAATACACTATATATGGAACATCCCCAAGATAGCAGTGTCCCATATATTTGCTGTCATCATACAATTCTTTTCCATCTTTTGAGTAGAATATAACATTTATTTCATGTTTTCCATAGCTTTGTTCCTTGTAATTAATTTCATATCCTTTAGATGTAGTGATGTTTGAGTGATACTGGGTTGAATAAATGTATCTGTTAATTTCCAAATCATATATGGCAACTGATTCAGACATTGAATCAATTGCTGCAGGCACAACTACAGTGGCTAAAATTATTATTCCAAGAACAATCAGAATTCCCCAAAAGCAAGTCTTTCCAAAGTTGCTATCATTTTCACTTGCAGATTTATTTCCTGCACTGCTAGTTGATCCATATCCCGGAACATAGTCTGAATGACTATTGTAGTTTCTTCCATACATCTTTTCCGTATCGCTGGCTCCATAATGATAGTCAGCATTCTGCATGAAAAAGTCATCGTCACCTATCATAAATTTACCCCCTTAATTATTTTACATCCTGTTATTTTATATCTTAACTTACAACAGGAATCTTCTATTTTTATCTTCTCTTTTTTTTCTTCCCATTCATTATTTTTATCTATTTCAAGCCAAAATCCTCTTTTATACAGTCATTTCATTTATAACTTGTTTGAAAAATAATAATTGAACAGTTGTATAATTATTTTATTTTTTCTTATTTTTAAATTTAATCAATATTCTAAATCATTGAACAAGTCATTAAATCATAATTTCCGATTTCATTGAACAGGTCATTAAATCATAATTTGATTTTTTTAACATAGTTATTTTAAAGATTTAAATTTAAAAAAGAGAAAAAGAGAGTTTGGATTTAAACTCTTATTTTAAATATTTATTTTTAGGCTTTTTTTAATAATATAATCTATTTTGCCTGGAATTTATACAATTCCAAGACTCTTTCTAATAACATTATCTATTTCAGTTTTGAATTCTCCAACCGGAATTACACTCATATTAAAATTTTTGCTTAGTATATAAGCTGCAGTTCTATTCAATATGTCTGTTAAAACCATAAATGAATGATCCTTATCTAAACCGATTATGTCTGCAACATTAGAATATTTATTAATGTACTGTTGATAGTTTCCAGTTTTTCCCTCTATCCAAAATATTTCATCATTAATTAAAAAAACCACATCTAATTCGAAATCATCTCCATTAGGAAGTGTAATTTGAGGATTGATTAAGTAGGTATATTCTATATCTGTTTCCATTGAGTTTAAGCAAGTTTCTATTGTTTTTCTAATAAAAATTTCCAGCCAGTGTCCTGTGAGGAAGTTAATTGCAATAGGGATCTTATTAGGTGTTGCATGCAAAAAATATTTTGGAGACTTTTCATATTTGTATTCGGATAAGAATGCAATGTCATAAAGGTTTGTGCATAATTGACATGATGATGAAATTTCACTTTGTGTTGCATTTTTCATGCTTAAATGAAAACCGCTTGACCTGTTCAGATATGTTTTAATATTTTCATAAAGCCTTCGTATGTCTTTATATCTTTCTCCCATAAATATTGAAATATTGTCTAATGACCTGTCTTCATCTTTAAAATCCACAAATGTTTTAACGTTTATTCTTTTTTCTTTTAATTTATCAATCAAAACCTCATTGCTTATTCTTTTATGGCTGAATTGAGGCAAGTGCAGGTCATTAGGGTTTGCTAAAAGACTGTTTATATTATTCAAATCGTTATTCAAATAATTAGTTGGAATATTTTCAATAGGCTTGCAGATTTCTGTAGCAATGTTTTCTGCAGGGTTAGTATTTTCAATTAATTGATTGTTAAGGTTATTTTGGCTGTTTTTTATAGTGTTAAGATTGTTTTCATTTAACTGATTATTGTTGCTATTAGTAATTGTATTTTCAAATTTTAAGGTCATTGGCTGATTCATTGTATTTGTAATAATGTTTAATGAATTTGATATAAGCTCTAAGGAATTAGCTATTCTTTTCAATGTATTTAATTCTTCTTCATTCATTTATTTTCCCCCTTATCTTTTTTTTAAAATTCATTCTATTTTCATTTTTTTTAATGTTTTTTAGCTGTTTATTTTTATGTTTTAATGGATTTTAAAAAAATTTTTATTGGATTTTAAAATAATTTTTAATGGATTTTTAAAAAATGTTTTATTGATTTAAAAAAAATAATCATCAAGCAAAGAGTATAATAATCATCAAGCAATCCAATAAGATATTACTATAGTTGAATGACTTAAAAAAAATTCCTAATAAAAATGATTTGTTGGGATTAAACTAATTTTTCTAAAAAAATTAACGCAAAAGTGAGAATGGATCTGATGAAAAAATAAAAAAAGAAAAATAGTGATTTATAAAATTATATTTCTCTTATGAAATTAACAATCATAAATACGCTAATTTTATAATCAATAAATTCTTTGAAATAATCAAATTCCTTTTCAAGTTTATTTTCTTTATCTAAACATTTTAAGAGATAAAAATAAGTTCCAAATAAGACTACAGGCCCAAAATTATCAAGAAGTATCTTAGCCATTCTTTTTGATTTTTTAGCATCAAGCTCTCTGATTAGATAATCTAATTTAAAATAGAATTCTTCAGCAGAAAAACCTTCTGCTTTTTCCATGTCACGAACTCCATCTTTCAAGTCCTTTCTTAAATTTCCATTTTCATCTTTATAATCTAAACCTATATTTTTACTTTTCATAATTAATTACCTCAAATATCGTTACAGTATTAAAGGGAATTGATTATATATAAAGGTTTTCATTTACTTAAATAAATGACCGAGTATTGCAATTTTTTAGTCTATCTGTAAAACATAATGAAAATGGACATTATGCAATTATTTAAAACTATAAAAGATAATGAATTTTATCAGTTATAATAGGTTTAAGATTGCTGATATGCTTTTATAAATAGCAAAAATATTGGATAAGGATGCAATGCAATCATTTTCATTTCATTTCATTTCATTTACTCATTGATTTATTCCTTTTAATATTTTCCTCATCATATGTGTGTTTGGAGTTATAAATAATGATAAAAAAGTCTTTAGGGGCCTGAATTTTTTGGTGGAAAATTCCTATGAATTTTCCTTATTTTTAT
>NZ_CALCYR010000139.1 GCF_937906425.1 uncultured Methanobrevibacter sp.
GCTCTTCCGATCTAATTAATGAATTTTAACTCATTTAAGCAAATTCAATGGTACTAGGCGGTTTATCACTTATGGATAAAGCAACGTGAGTAACTTCGGAAACTTCAGAAGTGATTCTTTTTGAAATGGTTCTGATAACTTCCCAAGGCATTTCAGGAACAGTTGCAGTCATTGCATCAATGGAACTGATCAATCTGATAACTGCCAAATATCCGAAATCCCTTTGGTCTCCCTTAACGCCTGTAACCTTTGTGTCAGTTAAAACAGCGAAATATTGCCATAGTTCCTTATCCAAACCAGCCTTTTCAATTTCTTCCCTTACAATAGCATCAGCTGCTCTGCAGATAGCCAAATTTTCTCTTGTAAGTGGTTCAATAACTCTTACACCAAGACCAGGACCTGGGAAAGGTTGTCTGTGCACTAAAACATCAGGCAAACCTAATTCAGTACCGATTTCCCTTACTTCATCCTTGTATAAATCTCTGATTGGTTCCACAACTTTCAAAACCATACCGCTTGGCAATGCTAAATTATGATGAGATTTAATTTTTCCTTCACTTTCAATCCAATCTGGAGCGATGGTACCTTGAACCAAGTATTTAGCATCAATAGCCTGTGCCTCTTTTTCAAAGACTTCAATAAAGACTCTTCCAATGATTTTCCTTTTTTCTTCAGGATCCTTTACACCTGCAAGTTCTGATAAAAATTCATCGGAAGCATCAACATACTTGAAATTCAATCTTTCCTCAAAGATTTCACAAACCTGTTCAACTTCCCCTTCTCTTAACAAACCATGGTCAACAAAAATTGCAGTTAGATTGTCACCAATAGCTTTTTGAGCAAGAACAGAACATACTGAACTGTCAACTCCTCCAGATAAAGCAATAATAGTCTTTTCATCACCTATTTCTGCTTTAATTTTTTCAATTGCATCTTCAATAAATTCTTTTGGTCCCAACATAAATATACCTTTAATAAAAATTATTAATAAAAATAAAATTAAGTAAAAATACCATTTAAACTAAATAGATTAAAAACTAAAATTTTTATAAAATACAATTTAAACTAAATAGAATAAAAACTAAAATTGAATAAAATACAATAGATAAAACTAAAAATTATGTTTAAAATCCATTTTTATTGAAAATCTAGTATTCTTCTACGAATTTCATGATTACTGCTTCTAATCCTGCTTCCTTACCGGATTCAACAGCTTCAACCATGTCATCATACTTAACATATTTTTCAATCTTAATAGCCTTTTCACCAATACCTGAGATTCTGAAACCTTGTTCGTCGTCTCCTATTGGAATGTTAATGTATTCTCTTTTTAATTCGTCCTTATTGTCAAGTGCTTTCTTTTTGAAGTCATCTGCATTATCAAACATTTTATCAACCCAAAATTAAATTAATTAAATTAAATTATAAAGATGAGATATTTGAAATATCCCATAAATAAAATTCAATCATAAAGTAAATTATATCATCAAAAAAGATTATTTTAAAAAATTTTAAAAATTTAAAAATCACATAAAAGGTTTAAAAACTAAATAAAATTTAAAAATTTAAAAATCATATAAAAGGTTTAAAATTATTTCTTATAATTTTTACAAATCTCATAAAAGTTTTTAAAGATAAATTCCCCTTTAGGAGTGTGATGTACCTCAGGATGGAATTGAATTCCATAAATCTCCTTTTCCTTATGTTTCATTGCTTCAATATCACAAAGGGAAGAGCTTGCAATTACATCAAAATCCTCTGGAAGTGAATGCACTTCATCCTTATGGGAACTCCAAACTGCAAGAGGTGATTCAAGCTCCTTGAATAAAGGATCATCCTTTATAATGTCAATATTGACTTGAGCATAACTTTCAGTATCTGAAGTAGACACTTCACCACCAAAAGCCTTAGCTATTAATTGGTGTCCTAAACAAATACCTAAAATTGGAATATCAAAATGTTTTACAAATTCTTCAGCATTTCCAATGTCATCGATTGAAGGACCTCCACCTAAAATTAAGCCGAGTGGTTCCTTTTCTTCAAGCTCCTCAATGCTTAATTGATTGCTTATTAATTCAGAGGGAATCTGAAGATATTGTAAACTTCTTTGGATTCTGTGATTGTATTGTCCTTTGTTATTAATAACTAAAATTGTCATAAAATCTCTCAAAACTATTATTGAATAAAATCTTTATTGATATAACATACTATATTATATACTATAGTATATTTGATTAAATATATAAGTTTAATTTTTTTAACAAAGAAATTCATTGTAATAATAAGGGGAATTTTAATAAAAGTTTATAAAAAAAATTAATTTTCCGCTTTTAAATATTTAAAATTTTAATTAAAACAATTAGAATTCACAAATAAGAATAAACAAATATTAGGTTTATATAATAAAATAAAATAAAATAAAAACATAAAAATCCAAGAAGAAGAATTAAATAATAAAGATTTGAAAAAAATTAATAAAGTATTTATACTATTAAAAGAAAAATAAATCCATGGAAATTGAAGAATTAATTGCTAAAATAATCTTAATTATCGTAGCAGCAATTTTAATTAAACTTGCTGCATGGCTTTTACCTGTAATTGTTGTGCTAGCTGTTTTATACGAACTCTATATCTTTTTAACTGAAAGATAAATTTAAATAAATTTTTTTTATTCCAATAGTTATTAAATTTTAATAACTATTTTTTTAATCTTTTAA
>NZ_CALCYR010000140.1 GCF_937906425.1 uncultured Methanobrevibacter sp.
TTTTATTTTTTTTAATTTTATTTTTTTTAATTTTATTTTTTTTAATTTTATTTTTTTTAATTTTATTTTTGGTAATGTTTTTTTTATCTGATTTTTATTTTATTTTTATTTTTATTTAATTTTGTTTTTCTTTTTTAGCTATTTTTATGCTTTTATTATTTTTTTATTCTCTAATTTTTAGCTATTTTTATACTATAATTAGTTTTATTGTTCTAAGGTTTAGCAGCAAATGTTTTAAAGAGAAGTTTATCTAATTAGATCTTCTCCAGGTATTTCCGCAGTTTGCACATCTTATAAAGTATGTAGGGGCCTCATCTGCAGATCTTGTTTGAACTGTCCACCAGTATCCCTTTGTTCCTCCACATTTGTAACATGTAATCTTCTTGGTAGGTAATGCCACGTTGTTGTTGTCGGTAAAAATGACAGTCATTTTATTTTTTATCTCTTCTTCGAAGTTATACTCTTCTTCACATTCATCATCTGATATGTATTCACTAAATCCGCATTCGCATTCAAGCATATTTTTTTTAGGAAATAGCATTTTACCACATTCTGGACAAAATCTCATTATATTAACTCCAAATTCAATATTTCATATAGTAAACTATGTTAATTTTCTAATCAGAATTTTAAATTCAAGTATTTGTCTACTTTTTTTAGATTTGATTTATTTTATTTTTAAATTCAAGTATTTGTCTACTTCTTTTTAGATTTGATTTATTTTATTTTTAAATTCAAGTATTTGTCTACTTTTTTTAGATTTAATTTATTTTATTTAAATTTTAATTTTAGATTTTTTTAAAATTTGTTTATAGAATAAAATTAATTATAATCCTATTTAAAATTTTTTGCTTATTTTACAAAACTGCTTAATTTTTTATTCATCCAATGTAAATTTATGAAAAATGTACATAATTATACATGATAATTCATAAAGTTTTTTGATTTTTTTAGATAATTTTTCTAAACTTTTTATTTTTATTAAATTGTTTAAATATCTTATTTTTACTTATATCATTGTTTAATCTTTTTAAATTTTTTTATTTTTTTAATAATCATTTTCTTAATTTTTTTAAAAAATGTTTTTTTATTTTTTAAATAATTTGTAATTATTTATCATTATAAATCAACATATTTAAATAGTTTGTATGTAAAAAATATATACATATGATAGAATGGAGGAAATATCTATGATTGAAATTCGCTTTCACGGACGTGGAGGACAAGGTGCTGTAACTGCAGCTGAAATTTTAGCAAAAGCAGCATTTAAAGATGGTAAATACTCTCAAGCGTTCCCATTCTTTGGTGTAGAAAGAAGAGGAGCTCCTGTTATGGCATTTACCAGAATTGACACTGAACCAATCAATTTAAGATATCAAGTATATAATCCAGATTATGTAGTTGTTCTTGATGATGGTCTTTTAAATGTTGTGAATGTTTATTCTGGAATTAAGGAAAACAGTGAAGTTATTATTAATACCCATCAGGAAATTAAGAATGATGATGTGCCGGTTTATGATATTGATGCAACCGGAATTGCTTTGGAATATTTAGGTGTAAATATTGTAAATACCATTATTTTAGGATATTTTGCTAAAAAGACTGGTCAAGTAAGTATCGAATCTCTTCTTGAAGTGATTAAAGAAACTTTCCCTGGTAAGTTAGGTGAAAAGAACGCCGTAGCGGCTAAAAAAGCTTATGATATGGCTTAATTTTTTTTATTTAAAATTTTTCATTAAAAATCTAATAAATTGCATATTATTTACGATTAAGTTTTATCCAAGACTATTATTTTAAATAGATTAATGGATTAATAGTTCGGTTCTTAAATCTTCAAACTTTTTAATTATTAATTAATCGGTTCTTGAATCGGATTAAATAATTTTAATAAACTCATGCTTATCAAAAAGATTATTACATTTTTTTATGCAATTTCAATGATTATTAAGATTTATTAGTTTTTTATGAATTGTTTTATTTGCAAAAGCCATATTTAAAAAATTAATTCAAATTTTTAAAAAAGGTGATTAAATGGTTTCTATTGGATGTGCAATTAGTGAACCTGGAAGTACTCGTAAGAATAAAACAGGGAGTTGGAGAACTTTTAAACCAATCCTTGATAAAAATGCTTGTGTAGATTGTGATAATTGTATCTTGTTCTGTCCAGAAGGTTGTGTAAATAAGGATCACGATATAGATTATGATTATTGTAAAGGATGCGGTATTTGTAAAGTAGAATGCCCAGTTCAAGCTATTAAAATGGAAATAGAATAGAATGGATGTTAATAAGATTATTCAGTGATTTATTGACATTGCAAAAAAATTATAAAGATTAAGTGGAGAAAATTTTATGGCAAAAGAAATTATGACAACAAATAGAGCAGTTGCAGAAGCTGTAAAGTTAGCTAAACCACAAGTTGTTCCTGTTTACCCTATTACTCCTCAAACTACTATATCCGAATATCTTGCACAATTTGTTGCAGATGGTGATTTGGATGCAGAGTATATTAGAGTAGAATCTGAACACAGTGCAATTAGTGCAACTTTAGGAGCTTCCGAAGCAGGAGTAAGAGTATTTACTGCTACTTCATCCCAAGGGTTAATGTATATGCATGAAATATTATATGCAGCTGCCGGTATGAGGGCGCCAATTGTTATGGCAGATGCAAATAGGGCGATTTCTGCTCCATTAAACATTTGGAATGATCAACAAGATTCCATCGCACAAAGAGATGCTGGATGGATTCAACTTTATGTGGAAAATGCGCAAGAGGCATATGACACTGTTCTTCAAGCTTATAGAATTGCTGAAAATGAAGAGGTAATGTTACCTGTAATGGTATGTCTGGACGGATTTATCTTAACTCACACCGTTGAACCTGTGGATTTACTTGAAGAGGCTGCAGTGGACGAGTTCTTACCTCCATATATACCTAAATTTGCATACTTGGATCCTGAAAGGCCAATGTCTTTAGGAAACTTTGCAGATCCTGAATACTATACTGAAGCCAGACATGACATGCAAGTTGCTATGGACAAGTCCATGGAGGTCATTAAGGAAGTAGGTGCCGAATTCGGTGAAAAATTCGGTAGGGATTACTCTTTGACCGAACCTTACAAATGTGATGATGCTGAAATCATACTGGTTGCAATGGGTTCAATATGCAGTACAGCAAGACATGTTGTGGATGAACTTAGGGCAAAAGGAGAAAAGATAGGTCTTCTTAAAATAAGGTCATACAGGCCTTTCCCATTTGAGGAAATTGATGAAATCGTTAAGAATGCAGACAAATTGGCTATACTTGATAAAAACTTCTCATTTGGTATTGGAGGAGCACTTTTCGCAGATATTAAGGCAAAATGTCATAAGGAAACCTATGGTTTCATTTTAGGATTAGGTGGAAGAGACGTTATTCCTGAATATATTGAAGAAGCTGTTGAATTAACTAAAAACCCAGTTAAAGAAGTTACTTGGTTAGGCTTAAAGGAGGATGAATAGGATGAAAATTCCTGAAGAAGAATTATTGGCACCGGGACACAGAGGTTGTGCTGGTTGTGGAGCTTCAATTGGTGTAAGACTTGCCCTTAAAGCTTTAGGCAGAAACACTGTAGCTGTTTGTGCAACCGGTTGTTTGGATGTAATGACATCTCCTTACCCTGAAACCGCTTGGGAAATCCCATGGATTCACGTTGCTTTTGAAAATGCAGGAGCTGTTGCTTCAGGTGTTGAAAGGGCATTGAAGGCACAAGGAAAGGAAGATGTCAATATCGTTGCCTTTGGTGGTGACGGTGGTACTGCAGATATCGGTATCCAATCCTTATCCGGAGCTATGGAAAGAGGTCACAACATGACCTATATTTGTTACGATAATGAAGCTTATATGAATACAGGTATTCAAAGAAGTGGTGCTACCCCTTATGGTGCATCAACAACTACTTCCCCTGCAGGAAAGGAAAGTTTTGGTGAGGACAAACCTAAGAAAAACATGGCTTTCATTATGGCAGCTCATGGAATTCCTTATGTTGCAACTGCATCCATCGCTTATCCTGAGGACTTTATGAAAAAGGTTAAAAAGGCAGCAGAAACCAAAGGTCCTGCTTACATTCACTTGCAACAACCATGTACTACCGGTTGGGGATTCAAACCTGAACAAACCATTCAACTTGGAAGACTTGCAGTTGAAACCGGTTCATGGGGATTATTTGAAATCGAAAACGGTGAATTCAGAGTAACCTACAGACCTCAAGAAAGAAAACCTGTTATTGAATACTTATCTGCTCAAAAAAGATTCAGACATCTTAAAGAAGAACAAATTGAAGAAATACAAGAATTCGTTGATAATCAATGTGAAGAATTAGGTATCTAAGGAGGGTCTCTTTTGGAGAAATTATTAGTACAAAGTGAATTATGTGACGGATGCTTGGATTGTGAAAAAGCATGTGAAGGAGTTCATGGAGTTCCTAGGATCACTATTCATGATTTGGATGGCTCTTATTTCCCTATTCGTTGTCAACAATGTGAAGACGCTCCCTGTGAGATAATTTGCCCAACCGGTGCAATGAGCAACTTGGGAGTGGATGTCACAAAATGTATTGCTTGTGGTTTTTGTGCAATGGCTTGTCCTTTCGGTGCAATCAGCATTAAATACAATAATGCTCACAAATGTAATCATTGTGCTGATAGGGAAGAAGGTCCTGCATGTGTTAGGGCTTGTTCTAAAAGAGCAATTTCTGTTCAAGACATTGAAACAGTTATTAAAAGAAAACAAAGAGAGCACATTGAAAAGATGCAAGGTTTAGACAAACCTGCTAAGAAAAAAGGTCTTCTCAGTGTTATAACCACTGATACCAGAGCTAGAAAACCATTGGATGGAGACTAAGAGGTGTTATTATGGTTGAATTAAAAGTAAATCCAGAACTTTGTGTAGATTGTGGACTCTGTGAACGTAATTGTCCAAACAATGCAATTCGTGTTCATGAGGGAGTTCCTTTATTCTGTATGCATTGCAGTCCTGAAAAAGCACCTTGTCTTACAGTTTGTCCTGAAAATGCTATTGTAGCATTGGGCGGAGCTATTACTATCAAGAAAGAAAAATGTATTGGTTGCGGATTGTGTCATAGTGTATGTCCCATTGGGGCTATTACCATCAATGAATTAGGTCAAGCTACTAAATGTGACCTTTGTGAGAATTTTGAAACTCAACAATGCGTTGAAGCTTGTCCAACTCATGCTTTGGTAAATGACACTGAAAGCATTATTGCAGCTAAACAAGACAAGCTCTCTGACGGCTTTAAAAGGGTTCAAAGTTTATTGAAATAAATTTTTAAAGAATTTTCTTTAAAAATTCTTTTTCATTTTTCTATTTTTAATTTTTTAATTCATTTATTTATTTTTCTATTTTTAATTTTTCTATTTTTATAGTAATTTACCAAACTTTTATTATAGATGACTGACAAATAATATATTA
>NZ_CALCYR010000141.1 GCF_937906425.1 uncultured Methanobrevibacter sp.
AAAAATAGTAAAAATAGTAAAAATAGTAAAAATAGTAAAAATAGTAAAAAAAGAATTGAAAGATTTAGCCAATTAAGACAGCTTAAAAAACTAAATCTAAACGTATTCGGTTGAACCTTTAACAGTTCTTGCGTCCAAACCTTCAGCTTCACAGTAGGGACATAAGTTGTCTGAACCTACAGCAACCCTACCGTGAGTTGTACAGTATCTGGTTTTAGTTGTTCCATCCCCTGCACCTTGGTCTGATGCTTCAACATGTTCAGTGTTTGAAGTGTCTGCAGTTCTATCGGTTAAATCGGCAAGATATTTGAATCTGCTAATTTCACTACCTGTCAAGACCCCGTCATTATTGGCATCAGCTTCATCAAAGGTATTTCGAATAACGGTGTTTGATGCGCCGCTTAAATATGAACTGGCCTCATCATAGCCCATTTCATTACTGGAAGAACTGGATGAGGGGGAAGATGAACTGGAAGATGATGAATCATCATCACTTTGATCTACTTCACTATCTGCATCATCTGCAAGAACTTCAGAATCATCAGAACCGTTTGAATTCAACATCAAGAATGCACCTGCAACAAGTGCAACACAGATAATTGCAGTTATACAAATGATTAATGTGTTTTTGTTTGAACTGGAGGAGTTAGTTGCAGCACCCCTGCTTTGAGCAGTGTTTGGAGAACTTCTTTCCCTTACATTATTAATATTTTCACTATGAACATTATTGTTTAATCTTTCAGATTTAGTCACTGAATCTTTAATTGGTCCAGAAGCTAATGGAGCACCACAATTTTTACAAAATTTAGCACTATCTGAGTTTTCTGCACCACAATCACGACAATACACCTTTTATCACTTCCTTCTCAACACAGAATAATTAATTAAAATTATTTTTTAAATAAACCTAAAAACTTGTCTAAAATTCACCGATAAAATCAAGAACATAATTTACACTTTGATTTACCTGACTTTCTGAAGAAATCTGAGCCAATCCATCCCCTGATTGATTTCCATAGGATGCAAATTGGGCATGATTTCCTCCATCAATAATCCTTTCTGTAAAATTATCACTTAAGTTTTTAGAACTTTCATATGATTGCCTATTTAAAACCTTGTCATTGGATCCATAGATGGACAATACAGACAAATCATCCAAATCTTCTGTAGGATAGGATGCAAAGAGTATTAAACCTTTCAAACCATCATGATTTGCTGCATAAGAGGCTGCCATGGCCCCACCTAATGAATGACCTGAAATATACCAATTGGAATAGGAATAAGTGGAATTATCCAATACATCATCTGCCTCGTTTTGACCTAAAAATGCTAGATTAAAAGGCATTTCCATCAAGAAGCAGTCCACTCCACAACTAGAGAGCTCAGAAAGCATAGGCAAATATGCAGTAGATTCTATCTTGGCACCGGGATAGAATATCAGTGCAGTTTCATTTCCAGGACCATCCAGAAATAGACCGTCATCAATTTCAATGACTGAAACATTATCGCTTCCATTTAAATAAGCATCAACACTTTCATCAGCATGATAAAAATCATTAATGTAATAAATTCCAAATGCACCAACAATAATTATTAGTGCCAAAATAATGTATAAAACTATTTTTAACTTTTTATTCATTAAAATAACACCTTAAAATAATTATCAATAAATAATAATCATAAATAATAGATAAAAATAATTTAAATAGTAAATTTTAATTAAAAAATACAATGATTATCTGAATAAGACCAAAAAGGTAACAATTTTACTTAAAAAAGACAACAATCATCTGAATAAGACCAAAAAGGTAACAATAATTCCAAGAATCATGATTGCCATTTGAATATAAGCATGTTTTCGAATATTCGGATCTTTACTATTTAACATAAAACCTGGGAAAAAGAGTCCAATAAAACCAATAAATCCGTATGAACCAAATAGGAAACTGAGTAGGAAACTGCCCCAACCAAATAGAATAGCTATTATATAACCTATAATAATTAATTTTTTTGTATCAAAGTTCGGATAGATTTCCAAATCCTCATTAATTGTTTCTCTCCTAATTAAAGGATTTCCACAGTCATGACAAAACTTATAATCATCAGGATTTTCACATCCGCAAAAAGGACATATCATAATATTCCCCCAGAAAATTATCTATAATTAAAATTCTAACATAATGATATTTATAATTAATGAAATGAAATGAAAATTAAAATCAAAAGTTGAATAATTATTTAAAAATGAAATTAAAAGATTATTAAAAAAATAAATATTAGAATAATAAGTCATTAAAATAATTAAAATAATTAAAATAATTAAAATAAGAAAAAATAATTAAAATAATTAAAATAAGAATAAAAAAAGATAAAAAACAAGATTAAAATAAAAAAAATAAGTAAAAATTAGTTAAAATAAAAAAATAAGAAAAATTAGTCTTTAATTAAAAAGTCTGAGTACCATAAGTAGCTGCCATTGAAACACTTTGAGTGTCTAAAACATTACCATTGGAGTCATAGATCTTAATTAAAGCATGATCAGGATAATAGTCAAAAGCGTCTGCACTTGCAACGGAAATATAACCATCACTTGTGACAGTTTTAGGAACTATTTTGCCTTGATTTAAATTAGAACCAGCATAACTGTATAAAACACTTATTTTAACACTATCACCAGCATATTCATCACCGACATATACTGTACAATATGTTTTATCAGACATTTCCGTACCTGTAGAAAAACTTCCACTAAGTATCTGCATCTGGCTCTTCTCTTCAACAACTGTTGAACTTTCATCAACGGTATCAGTATCTACAGAATCATCCACACTATCATCACTTGACATGGAATCCTCACTAAGATAATCATCAGAGTCACTGTTTCCAGATGACATGTATATTAAGGCACCGGCAACAAGCACAGCGATTATGATAATTGTTAAGCAGATAATCAATAAATTTTTATTATCATCAGATTTTGCTGGAGGGTTATTTGCAGCAGCGGAAAATGACTGGCTAGTATTTTCTGAAACTAGTTTCCTACCACACTTTTTACAAAATTTAGCACCGCTTGAATTAAGCTCTCCACAATCAGGACAAATCATATCTTCACCTCCCCTTATTCTAAATAATAATTTATCAATGAAAACTTATATATCTTTTGAAAAGACTTTTGAAAATTTAAAAGTTTCATAAAAATGAAATCAAAAAGTTTCATAAAAAATCAATGCAAAAAAAAGTTAAAAATAGTTAAAAAGAATTTAAAAATTAATAAAATAAGTAAAAATAAATAAAAATGGTTAAAAAGAATTTAAAAATTAATAAATTAATAAAATTAGTAAAAAATAGTAAAAAATGGTTAAAAATAGTAAAAAATAGAAAAAAATAGAAAAAAATAGTAAAAAATAGTAAAAAATAGTTAAAAATAGTCAAAATTGTTATAAATTAATAAAAAATAGTAAAAAAGTATTACTAAAGGTTTGAAAAAAAGAAAATAAAGGATAGAAAGAATCTATCCGAATAAAGCACCTAAACCAGCTGCTGCTTCTTCTTCAGCTGCTTCTTCGTCTTCTTCTTCTTCCTCTTCTTCTTCCTCTTCGACTGCTGCTTCAGCTACAGGAGCTGCTGCTGCAGGAGCTGCTGCCATAGCAGTGGTTTCCATAGCTTCTTCAATATCAACATCTTCTAATGCTGCGATTAAAGCTTTTACTCTAGAATCATCTACATCAGCGCCAGCTGCTTCTAAGATTTTAGTTACATTTTCTTCATTAATATCTTGTTCTGTGGTGTGCAAAATCATTGCCGCATATATATATTCCATGTTATCACCGTTTATTTTATTATAATAAATTTATTTTCTTTTTAAATAATTCAATACACATATTTTTGCGAAATATCGAATTTTAAATCCTGTAAATAAATAAGACAGGTATTAAAACAATAAAGTATAAATTTTGAGTTCAAAACTAACCGAACAAAGCACCTAAGCCTGCTGCAGCAGTTTCTTCACCATCATCTTCCTCTTCTTCTTCAACTTCTTCTTCTACTTCTTCTTCAGCTGCTTCAGCAACAGGAGCTGCAGCAACAGCAACATTTGCTAATTTATCAGCTAATTCAGAATCAATAGCATCAGAACTTAATTCACCAGCTAAAGCTAACATCTTAGCGTTTGCAAGTGCAATTAACATATCAGAAGTTTTGTCAGTTAAGATAGCCGCTTCAATACCAACATTGTAAGCTTTGGAATGAGCAGTACCAATGATAGTGGAAATAGTTTCTTTAGTTGGGTAAGCAGTAAATACAGATAAATTGAAAGCTCTGGTAAATGCACTTTGAATATTTGCAAGAGTTTCTTCTTCATCAATAGCTAATACATCTGCTTCAAAGATGGATCCTTCTTCGTATACAGCTTTTAAGTCCATACCTACTTCCATAGGTTTGATATCCAATCTGGTTAATGCAGCTGCAACGTTTTTAGGAACTTCTTCACCAGCTTCTACAACAACAGTATCTTTGGAAACTACGATTTTACCTTTGTCGATTCTAGCAGGAACACCTATTTGTTGTAATTCACCGAGGAACGGACCTGGTGGGAAACCAGTATCTCCAGCAGGTACAACAATATCATCAGAAGCAATAGAACCAGCCTTTGCAGGAGCAGAAGTTTTACTGTCTTCTAATATTTTGTACAAACTGAAAGGATTCATGTCGGTACAAACAAGTGCAGGTTGTCCTTCCATATAATCGGAAAGCCCTGTAATATTAGCTTTCTCATCATCACAATCTTCTAAAGCTAATTTCATAAGGTTGATTTTGGATAATCTGATAGTTGCTTTTCCTACTAAGGTTTTTCTCATTTCTTGTAATTGTCTAGCAGGAATGTTTAATAAGTTTACAATACCTACAACTTCAGAAGAATCAATTAAACCTTTTAATTCATTAACTTCTTCCTTTTTCCATTCAGCAACGTGAGCCATCTTAAATCACCCTCACTACTGAACCCATAGTCGCTTTAATATACATGGATTTTATTTGGTTTCTTCCTTTTTCTAAATTGCGGTCTAAGATTGCAAGAACAGCTTCAATATTTTCAGCTAACTTCTCGTCGTCCATGTCTTGGGTTCCAACTAAGATTTGAATAGAAGGTTGTTGTTTTACACCTACTTTAATGGTAGATTGTACTCTTTCGAGTAAAGGTTCAATTTTAGCACTGGATGGCACTGGTTTAGGCATTTTGTTACGAGGACCAAGTATAGGACCTAAGAATCTACCTACAAGTGGCATCATATCAGCTTGTGCGATAAATGAATCTACAGAATTTACTATTTTTTTAGCAGCTTTTCTGTCTTTACCAAATTCTTGTAAATCTTCTTTGGAAATCACAAGATCTACACCAGCGTTTTTAGCGGAAAGAGCTAATTCACCGTCAGCAATTACACCGATTTTAATATCTTTGCCACGGCCATTTGGAAGAGCTACTTCTTCACTAAATCTGTTTTCTGGTTTTCTGACATCTAAATCCTTGAGGTTAATAATAACATCAATGGATTGAGTGAAGTTTCTCGGCTTAGCTTGTTCTTTTGCCTCCTTCACCGCATCAATAATCTCTTGTGTCATATAAATCCTCCATGAACATTTGTTCATTGGACATTTTTTTAATTTACGAGAAATCTTCAAATTTAATTAATAACAAAATCTTAAGGAATTATATAATTTTTATAAGAATAATATTTAATTTTTTGAATCAAATTCATAATCAAATTACAAATCATTCATAAAAACAATTCATAAATCATCCATTAAACAATTCATAATCATTCATAAGAACAATTCATAAATCATTCATTGAATCAAATTCATAAATTAAATTTTAATAAAAATCAAAATTCAAATTAATTTAAAACTAAATTAATAAAATTAAGAATTAATAAATCATTAGATTCCTAAAAGCTTATATCCATCATGATTTAGACATTCTAGAACAAGTAAAACGTCCGCACCATAATTTCATCTATAATTTAAAGTGAATTAATATCTTTTATCATAAATAGCTAATTGCTAATTAATCACTTAAAAGAATATATAATCTTAAATAAAGTATTAAATGATCTTAAGCATTTAAAATTCGGATCAAAGATTTAAATTAATAAATTAATATAAATTAAATAAAATAAATTAAGTAAAATAAATTAAGTAAAATAAATTAAGTAAAATAAATTAACTAAAATAAATTAACTAAAATAAATTAACTAAAATAAATTAAAAAATTTATTATTTATTAAATTAAATAATGAAGAATTTTAAAAAACTAAATGGATTAACATTGTAAGCAAAATGACAATAGAATATCTATTCTACTAAAATGTCATCATACTCTCCAGCATCAACTGCTTTTTGAGCTTCTCTTGGGTCTTTACCGTCAACGGTAATTCCCATACTTACACAAGTACCCATAACTTCCTTAGCACCATGCTTGTAGTCGTTTGCAAGTAATGAATCAAATTTCATTCTAGCAATTTTTAAAGCTTGTTCCACTGACAAGTCAGCAACGACTTCAGCACCAGGTTCATGAGCACCCTTATCAATGCCAAGTTCATCCATAATAAGAGCAGTTGTTGGAGGAGTACCAATTTCAATTTCAAAGTCACGAGTGTCACTGTCTACAATAACTCTAACAGGCACTTTCATTCCTTTGAAGTCAGCACTCTTTTTATTGATTTCTTCAACTACTTGCATCATATTAATACCAAGTGGACCAATTGCAGGACCTAATGGAGGTCCAGGAGTAGCTGTTCCACCTTCAATAAGAACTTCAACAGTTTCTTTAGCCATTAGTCAGCCTCCTTTTTAATAATTCTAATTTGATCAGCTTTAACAGTAACAGGAATCGGAACTGCTGCTTCGATTAACTCGAGAACTACTTCTTCACGAGATTCATCTAAACGGACAACTTTTGATTTTTCTCCTTTGAAAGGACCTGAAACAAGTTCGACAATACTTCCTTTTTGAATAGAGGAAATAATTGGTTGTGGCTTTAAGAATTTTTTAACTTCTTCCATGGTTATTTGGCTATCTGGATTAATGGTTCCATCCCTATTGGCACCTACAATACCTCTTAAATGACGAACTTTCATATCAGGGTTTTTCATATCAAGATTGGTTGCAGATTCAACTATAATATAACCTTTTAAAGATTCCGGCACCACAATTGATTTAATATCTACGCCAGGTTTATCCGCTTTCATTCTTAACAGCATAGCAACATTTCTTTCTTGACCTGCTGATGTTTTAAGAGCAAATATGGAATTTTTATGATCTTCCATTTAAATTCACCTATATAATTAATATTTAGATTATTAATAAATTTATAGATTAAATTGATTGATATAAAGTAAAATTTTATTATTCTTCTTTAA
>NZ_CALCYR010000142.1 GCF_937906425.1 uncultured Methanobrevibacter sp.
AAAAAGAATTAAAAAGAGAATTAAAAAAAAGAATTAAAAAAAAGAATTAAAAAGAGAATTAAAAAAAAGAATTAAAAAAAAGAATTAAAAAGAATTAAAAAGAATTAAAAAAAAGAATTAAAAAAAAGAATTAAAAAGAATTAATAACCGTATTCTTGGTCAGCTAAATCTAAATCGTCTGGATTTCTAATCATATGCCCACATTCATGACATTTATAGGTATTGTAATTAATTTCTTCAATAGCTTCTGAACCGCATCTTGGACATCTGGCCACGTTTACACCTCCTTACTAATTTTAATTCACACTATCACTTATAAAGATTACTTTTTTAAATCCTAAAATTAAAAAACATTAATCCATAGGCTAAAAGAATCCTTAAATTAAAAAACATTAATCCATAGGCTAAAAGAATCCTAAAATTAAAAAACATTAATCCATAGGCTAAAAGAATCCTAAAATTAAAAAAATCCTTAAATTAATAAAAACATAATAATTGAATAATAAATAAGAAGAATATAATTAAAAATCATATTCTAATTAGGTCTTTTAGTATTAAACTCGTCCTTGGATCTTATTCCAACCAATGAAGCAAATATTGCTAAAAGACATGCTACTGTACAAATTCCACAAATTATTTGAGAACTTTGAACTACCATAGCAGCATACTGATGAGAAATCTCTAAATTACCCATAATCCAAGCAAATACAAGAGTTAGCAATCCTAAACTCATGGTTTGACCAATTGTCCTCATGGTAGCTTGGGAAGCGGATGCTGTTGGAGCGTCCTTTGGAGGAACTGAACTCATGATTGCATTCATGTTCGGACTTGAGAATAATCCCATACCTAGCCCCTGCAATATCATTGCAATAACTACCATATAAACCGGAGTGTCTCCATTCAGGAATGTTAAAATCAAAAGGGCAATTGTTGCAATTCCCATTCCAAGAGCTGCCAATTTCTGCGGATGAATCCTATCAGAGAGTTTGCCTGAATTAGGAGCCATGATTGCCATGATAATTGGAGTGATAATCAATATTAATCCAGACATTTGAGCGTCCCAACCTCTTACATACTGGAAATGATAATTCAGAATTGTGGTAACAACCATTACAGCAATATAACTACATAAAGCAGCAATATTGGATGATGTGAACTTAGCATTTCTAAATAGATTCATATTGAATACAGGTGAAGTCTGTCTTAACTCATAAAGGCCGAAAATTACAAGTAAAATCAATCCGCCAATGGTTAATATTAATCCATTTGTAGTAGTTAATGTTGTAAATCCATAAATAAATGCCAATATGCCTATACCATATAAAACAGACCCTATAGTGTCAATCTTATCATGTTCATAGGTTTTCCACTCGCCGTCAATTTTCCAAAACATAAGGATTATACATAAAACAAGGAATGGAATTACAAAGTAAAACATACTTCTCCAACCTAGATTATGTACCAAAAATCCGCAAACAACTGGAGAAAGTGAAGTTGCAAGATAAACACCAGTTACAGTAAATCCTAAAGCCTTACCCCTATTTTGAGGCTTGACAGCCTGTACAACCATTGCCATTGCAGACACATTTAAAAATGCAACTCCTGCACCTTGAAGTACACGGAAGATTAAAAAAGATTCTGTTGAAAAGGACAAACATGCTCCGATTGAAGCAATTAAATAAAGAATCACTCCACCAAGCAATGACTTTTTAACACCAAATTTACCTGACACTTGTCCGGCTGGAACTGTAAATACAGCTACAACCAGGAAAAATATTGTAGGAACCCAGTTTTGAATAACATTATTTATTGTCTCTTTTGCTGCATCATTGGTCTCGCCATAAAGTAAATCATTAACAGAACTATCAAATCCAACAATGTCATCTCTGACTGTTGCCCTGGAAACTATTTGCAAGATCTCCTCCACATCATTTTTTGAAACCTGATATTTAGATACATATTCATCAAAAGCGAATTTGTCCTTGGCACATCTGGCGGCATATAAAAGGTGATAAAGGGTCTGCTTATTTTGATTTCTCTTATAGCCCTCATCAAAGCATTTGCATGCTTCCTCAAAGAAAAATAGCTTGGCAAATGCACAGCCTAAATTGTGATATACATCTCCCTCGACTGTACGAGGCATGTTTTTGGCAACCTCTTCTGATAATATGGTCTCGTATTCATAAATAGCATCTACAAGCTTACCAGTTGACATTAGCTTGTCTGCTCTTAGCTTTTTTCTTTCAGACTCAGATTTGTTCTCAAAGGTAGAAATAATAGCAAGAGCATCCTTTATTTCTTTATTAGATGCATATCCATTTGCGTTGAGAATGTGCCCCATAAAAATGTGAAGGGGAGAATTATTCTGAACCATTGATAAAAGCTCATTTGCAAGCTTTGGCATTCGAAGTTCTCTTCCAATCCAGTTACATAGCTCAGAATTCATAAGCTTTGTTGAAAGCAAATAAACGTTGTTAAGTATGTAATAGCTGAGTTCCTCTAAGGAATATACATTCAAAGAAATCTCTTCTATGTAGTATGGAGATGCCGCAATAGTGTTTGCACAATAAATTAAAGTACTCATTAAACCCCTTTCAAGGAGATAGTATGCTCCCAACTCTTTCCTGAAGAAGGTGATATTTCTCCAAATCCTAAATCCGTAATTACAATAGAAACTGCTACATCCGATACAGGACTCGCTTCGATTCTGAGTCTGGTAGTGCGATTTTCACGTTTTGGAATATCGGATAGCTCCAATACCTCTGTATGTGCCTCTCTTGATTCAGGACGCTGAATATAAAATTCTAATTCAGGCTCTCCATCAAGAATCACCTCACACTCTCCTTTAGCATCATACCAGCTTTCACCAGCATCTATAAGAGTGAGAAATTTCATTACATTATTCTCGAGAATCTTTATGGATAGGTTGAGCTTTAAATCA
>NZ_CALCYR010000143.1 GCF_937906425.1 uncultured Methanobrevibacter sp.
AGAAAAAATTAGAAAAAAAATTAGAAAAATATTAGAAAAAATTTATTAAAAGCTAGAAAAAATTAGAAATTTTTAAAATAATAATTTTGAAATTTTTAAAAATATAGAAAAAAATAACCAAAACAGATAAAAATAAGCAAAATGATAAAAATTTAGAAAAAAATAACCAAAACAGATAAAAATAAGCAAAATGATAAAAATTAGATAAAATAGTCTAAATAGATAAAAATAAGTAAAAAAAATAAAATAAAAAGTAGAATCAAAAGCTAAATGCAATAAAAAAAGAGCTCATAGTAAGAAAAAATTCACTCAAAACTTTAACCCAAAGCACTAAAAAGGTTAATAATTAATGGTAAAAATTTTCCGCATTCCAAAAATGTTTATTCTTTAATTTTTGGAGCTTCTACTTTAGGAGCTTCTGCTTTTGGTGCTTCTACTTTTGGACGAATTGACATTTCTTCTCCAACTACTGGAGGTTTTGGTCTTTTTAAATCTTGAGGATCTATTAACATAATATCCCCAATAGCAGTTACTCTGTCAAATTCTATGTTAAGTAAACCTTCTTGATAAGATCTTCCGGTTTCTTCTTCAGGAACGAATTGGAATCCGCCTCTAAAGATATCTCTAATACCTGCACTTCTTCTTTCAGGTTCTATAGCTTTTACTTGAAGTCTTGAAATAGTTCCATATCTAATATTAAGAACTACATCATGAACTTGGCCAACGTATTGTCCAGCTAATGTATATATGTCTAAGTCATATAAAGAGGAAACTTCCACCATTTTTTCACCATTAAAAATCAATAAATCTAAAAAAAATTTTTTAAAAAATGTTTTTTAAAAACAACAAAATCCTTTAATTTTGTAATAACATAACTTATAATGAAATAATTAATAATTAAAGATATGAATTTTAAATATATCAAATTTAATAAAGAAATTCATATGAAATCTAAAAATTAAACATTAAATAAGCCTTTAATAATATATGTCTATTTGCTTATATAAATACTTTATTGTTTTTTAAGTAAAAAAATGGCATAAAATCACTATTTACCTAAGTATTATAATAGGAAATTGAAAAATAAAAATGAATCATATAGAAAAATAGAAACAATTGAAAAATATCTATTAAAGAGTAAAAACAACAACAAAACAGTCAATAAAATTTAAAATTGGAAAAAAATAAAAATAGACGTATGGGCTTTAAATTAAAAAATAAGCCCTAAAAATCTTTAAAAAAATAAGAATTTAAAATAAAATTAGTGTAAAAAAGACTTAAAAATATTCAAGGTTTTAGGAATGTTTCTATCATATTTTTAGTTTCATTTAATGATTCCATAGGAATGCCATTAGGCATATTACCTAAGTCCCCTTGGACATCTTTTAAAATGGAACCATTCATTCCTAAAAACATCCCCTCACTAACAACTTCCATAAAACTGGCAGGAGGGAGTAAAGAAACACCTACGTGGTTTCCTTCCTTAACATCCAAGTCATTGGTTACAATTTTAAGTGCCCTGTATCCTAAATTAACATTACAAATCATTAAGGCATCTGCATTTGGATGTTTGCTTACACTCATCACTTCTCCAACCCTAATGTCTATTCCAATAATAGGATCATTGATTGGACCGAATTTAAAACGAGCCCTTAAACCTAAAATAGTGTCAAGGAAAAATCTGACCTTTGCAATGTTCTCCTCAGTTTTTTCCCTTTCATCCTTTGGAGCGCCTTTCATAAACTTGTGGTTCCAGTCATCTCCACCAAGGCATTCAATGATTTGATTTGCCTTATCTTCAAGTTTTTCAACATCTTCACAATTTGCAAGAGCATCTCCTTCAAGATAACAGTATAATAATGATTGTAAGTCAGCTTCCATTCTTTTAGCAAGATCAATAGCTCCTTTCTTATTCCAGTTCCCTCTAAAACTACCTGTTTGAACTGTTCTTAAAAATAATTCTCTTGATTTCATAGCTATTAAAATTCTATAGTCTTTAGCAGTATCCCACAAAATAAAAACTCCTATTAAAGTTAATTACATCAACAATTATGACTTTTAAATAATTATGACTTTTAAATAATTATGACTTTTAAATAATTATGACTTTTAAATAATT